>JAKSJK010000033.1 GCA_024398095.1 Bacteroidales bacterium | reverse complement strand
AGCCTGCCTGTGAGAGCACTGCTCCAATGAATCCGCGGCCGATGTTTCCGCCGCCGAACTGAATAGCTGTTTTCATTATACTAGTTGTTAGAAACTTTCTTTTAGTGTTAAATCCAACAAATATAAGCTTTTTTGCCTATTTTTGTGCCCATGGTTTTACCATTTGCGACTGTTTTGACACAAATGAATCTCTAATGTTATGGATTACCAAAAAGCAATCATGATTATCGCCTGTCTGGGACTTGCTGCATGCAGGCAGGTTTCTGAAAAGGATCTTAAAAGTTACGCACTGAACTGCCCGGTTCGTGAGATTCAGGTCAAGGCCTCAATGGGTGAACTGGATTATCATGTCTGGTTCAACAGGTCCTGCCGTGTGGATTCCATCTATTTTTCCCTGGATGGCACTCATAGGTATAAAGAGATAAACAAATACGATAAGTCACTTCGTCTGGTGGATGTGGCTGATATAGACAATACCGACTTCACCGAAGGACGCTATGAGTACGAATATGATGGGGAACTGATGCGTGAGGCACGTTTCTATGGAGCCAACAATGATCTTTTGCAGCATTGGATCCATGAGAATGACGGAGAACGCATAATACGCACATCCTTCCTGAATGAAGGCGAACCCACTTACATAAGCGAACGCGTTTACGACGGTCTCTCATATGATGAGACCGTAACTTTTACAGACGGTAACGTGCTTCGTTCCAGGGTGGTTCTTTTCGATGCTGATAAACCCTGCCGGATTATCAGTGACAATATGGATGTCACTATTGATTATTCGGAGGACGGCCTTCCTGTACATACTGTCAACACTCTTATTAATTCGCGAAACGAACTTGTCTGGGTTTCGGATCTGGAGGAACATCCTGAACGTTTTTATTCCTACGAGTATGACGACAAAGGGAACTGGATTCTGCGCAAAGAATACAACTCCCTAGATGGAGAGGTTCTTGCAACAGTCACCAGATCCCTTTTGTATTGAGCTCAAAGGAGCTTTCTAGAATTCTGTATAGTCAGTGGTGAGTCTTGTGCAATAGTACACATTGGTTTCACCGCTGCTAGGTATGGTCTGGGTAGCTTTGATTTCCCAGTTTGTTTCGCTTGACGGCTTGAATGACTTCGGTACGAAATACCAATAGTGGCTGGCAGTCTTGTTTGTCCAGGTAGAAGTGTTTTTGCCCAACTCGTTGAAATAGTATGAGGTAATGCAGATGTTCGCGCAGCTATTGTCAGGAATTCGGGTGAAATCGCCGATCTTGGCGCCATTCTGAAACATTTCAACTTTCCAGTAGGCGTTGTCATCATTCCAGATTTCGGCTACAAACGCGTTCTTGCAATTGACATTTCCTGCGGCCGTAATATTCGCTGTACCGCCCTTGTTGCTGGTGTTGTACCATGAATATTCATAACCCTTGGTTCCGTTGTAGATCTGGTTTCCATCATACGCACGGATCTGGTATTTCAGGTCCCTGTCTGTACCTTTTGCCGCCCAGTTGGTGATGGTGTTGCTCTTTACTTCGTAGAGACTGTAGCCGTTAGGCGCTCCTGTCACATTGGAGTTACAACTCCACCATGATCCGCAAGCCGCTCCATGGATGTGTTCGTAGATCGGCTGGCCACCCTTGCACTTGTATGAGGTGTGGATATAGTTCTGAGGATAGTGGGTATGTCCGATCATGATATGCGCTTCCTTGAATTGGGTGAGCAGGGCTAGCACTTCCTTGTAGTAGGCCGTTTTGTTTACCTGCGATCCGCCGGAGTCGCTTCCTCCTCTGAATGGGATGTGCAGACAGAGAATCACCATCTTGTCGGTTTTGTCGCTTACCTGTGCGAGGTCTGCCTGCAGCCATCTGTACTGGGATGAGGTAAAGCCACCGTTGTAGTTCCAGGTGAACCTGTTGGGAGAGCTGTTGTTTTCAACCTGTGTTACCATGATGTCATCCATTACGACGACATGGGTCTTGCCTCTGTTGAATGAGTAGTCTGTAGGACCGAAGGTTTCGACGAACTTGCCGGTTGCATTGTAGTCATTGCTCTGTTCCAGGGAGTTGTGGTCGTGGTTGCCGATGCACTGGAAGTATGGAATATACTTGCCGTCTGAGGTTGAAATGTTGGACATGGTCCCCTTCATGTCACCCCACAGTTCGGTGCTGTCGAAAGTGATGTCACCCAGTGTGACTGCATAAGGATTAAGATACTTGTTCTGAGCGTGCGAGGTATTGAGGAATGCCTGCATGTCCGGGATGGTTTCATTTTTGTACCTTGCCACCTGGGCTGCTGTCTGACACTGTGGGTCTCCTATCATGATGAGTGTGAAATCGTTTTCAACTTCCTGACGCTCGAGTTGGAAATCGATCCTGCTGATCTTGCCTTTGTCCAGGGTCCTGTCCGAGTAAATCTTCGGAAGATGTGTCTTTTCGTCGGTCGGGAGCTTGCAGTCTGCTGGAAGTGAAATGTAGATATTGCGGCAGAAACGGTTTGCCGCCATCTGATATACACCGTTCTTATCGGTTTTGACATAGGTGTAGCCATCTGTTACCGGAACTCCTTCAAACGGCTGTCCGTCAGCGTCCGCGATGAGTCCGCAGACAGTTGATCCCTCATTGATTGCAGTTCCGTTGATTATTTCACCCGGCTTTGCTACCGCTCCTCCGGACTCGTTGCCGCCTTCGTTGCCGCCATTTTCTATTTTTTCAGTACATGCAATCGCCATGGCAGCAAGCGCGACCAGTGAAATCAGTTTGTGTATTCTCATCTTTGATTCTTTTTGTTATGCTATGCAAATATATCCTTTTTTTTGATTCCGAACAAAGACAAAAAGAAAGGCAAACCTTTCTGGCTTGCCTTTCTATGAATGTGTTTGAACTGTTACCAGCCGTAGCTCTCGGTGATGTTTGGATTCACGACTTTTGCTGTTGCAGGAATAGGGCGGACATACATCTTATCGTCATTCCACTGCAGCTTGTAATTGTAAACCAGATACCAGCCTGCACCTGCCTTTTCAAGGCTCCAGTTGAGGTTGTTGGTGTCGGAGATAGGATAGTTGGTCTCGCTGTTTACAGAGTTGCCAGGACCGAATGTGTAGGTGTTGCCTGCGAATGAGAAGCCTGAAGCTTTCTCTGCATCGCTGATCCAGATACCAGCCCATCCCTGATGTTTGTAACGACGCTCGATGAGGTCGCACTGAGCCCAGCGGTAGAGGTCGTCCTGACGGAGACCGCCCTCGAAGGTAAGCTCGGCAACTCTCTCTCGGCGGATTTCCAGAGCGACAGCCTCGTTACCCTCGGTGATGTGGGTGTTGTTGACATCCTCGGTATAGTATGACTTGAGCCAAGGATCTGCAGCGGTAGGATAGATGCTCTTTACGCCTGCACGGGTACGGAGTGCACCGACGGTGAGATCCCAGACGCTCTTGTCGAACTTGCCGAGCTCGTTCATTGCCTCAGCGTAGATGAGGAGCACCTCTGCGTAACGTACGATAGGAATGCTGTTCTCGTCCACACCGTTCTGCATGTGGGTCTCGTCAGGAATGTTCCACTTCACGAGCATGTAGCCGGTCTTGCAGAAAGTGCAGTTGATTGGCTTTGGCTGCATGTCGTTGGTTGCAAGGCTGAGATGCTTGTAGCCAGGGCTGAGGATTGTTGCAGACAGTCGTGGGTCTCTATCCTTGAACTCTTCGGTGAAGGAAACTTCATCAGTTGCGATAGGAGTTCCGTCGGCCTTGAGGAAGTGGTGTACGAGTGGCTTGGTGCCTGAATACTGCTGTCCCAGTGTCGATGAGTTGAAGTAACGGGTGAGAGCGTGACGTCCGTTCACATTAGGATCCTGAACCTGTCCCCAGATAACCTCATCAGCGCAGAGAACAGGGCTGGTGAAGAGTTCTGCATAGTTTGGGTGCAGAGAGAAGCCTCCCTCATCAATGATAAGTTTTGCGCTCTTGGCTGCGAGTTCGAGGAGCTCGGTTGCGCTCTCGTACTTTCCGTTCCACTCTTTGCCGGTCGCGTGGTTGATCTTGTGGTTGAGCCTGTAGGTACCCTCGTAGAGGAAGAAACGTGCTGCGAGAGCGTTGACAACATACTTGTCAATCTGGTTTCTGGTTGTACCTGAAGCTCCGTGGAATTTGCCGGCCATTACATTGTCGCAGGCAAACTTCAGGTCTTCAACGATCATGTGAACAATGTATTCACGGTCTTCACGGTCTCCGTAGAGGATGTCGTCCTCGTTAGGCTGGATCACATGGTCGAGCCAAGGCACATTGGAGAAGGTCTTTACCCTTGAAATGTAGTTGTATGCTCTCCAGAAACGTGCGACACCTTCGTAGTGGTTGTAGATATCCTTCTGGATTTTGCCGCCGTTCTTTGCCATGCCCTCGAGCATGTAGTTGACACGGCGGGCGAAACTCCATGACCAGCTGCCCTGCTTGGCGTCGTCCCAGACAACGTCGGCACGGAAGAACTCGGTTGAAGTCTTGGTTGCGATAAGGTCGTTGTATGCATCTCCACCGCTGGTTTCCGTATAGTCCGGAAGCCAGGAATTGAGCATGCCTACAGCATACATGTTGAGCTCGTTCTCATTAGAGAAATAGGTCTCGGAACTGAACTCGTTGATCGGCTCCCTGGTGAAGAATTTCTCGCAGGAAGTCATTGCAGCAACAAGTGCTGTGCAAAGGATTATGTTGAATAACTTTCTCATGTTCATATCCTCCTTTAGAATGTAAGGTTAACACCGAAGGTGAAGCTCTTGAGCATAGGGTAGCTGTAGCCGTCACCGACACCTGAAAGGCCATACTGGCTTGAGCTGTCGAAGTCGGTGTCACCTGTTCCGATAACCTCAGGGTCAAACATGTTGGTGTGCTTCATGATAGGTGACCAGGTGAAGAGATTCTCCATGGTACAGTAGAATTTCACGTTCTGAAGCTTGACTTTCTGGGTGATTGCCTTTGGAAGGGTGTAGTCAATGGTGAGGTTCTTCAGACGGATGTAGGCAGCGTTCTGCATGTAGTAGTCGTTCTCGACAGTGAGAGGGCCGACGTTACGGTTTGCAGAATATGCAACTCGACGGGTCCAATATGGTTTCTTGTCAGCATTGGTGACTTCCCAGTATGGGTTGATGCTGCCGTCTGCGTTGGTGTAGTTGATGTGGACGTAGTTGTCGCCGACCTGATTCTTCATGAGGTATGGAGAGTATGGACGGTTGTAAGAGCCCCAGAAGTAGCCTGACTCGACTGCAGGATACCAATCTCTGTGGCCTACGCCCTGGAAGAACATGCTGAGTCCGATGCCGTTCCACTTGAAGTCGAGGTTCAGACCGAACTGATATCTTGGAGTGATGTTTCCGAGTCTCTCAAGGTCGCCTACATCGAAGGTTACCTCGCCGGTCTCTTCGTTGACTGCGTAGCTCTGACGTCCGTAGTTGATGGTGCCGTCACCGTTGATATCGATGAACTTGAGGTCACCTGCATACTCGCGGAAGTTGGAACCGTTCTTGTGGTAAGAGTCGGTCGCCCAGTTGTTGGCCTCGGTGTAATTGAGGAAGTATCCGTCGGTACGGAAGCCCCAGATCTCGCCAATCTCCTTGCCGGTGTAGTAACCGAGGATGTTGCCGGAAACGCCGGTATACTTGGTCATGAAGGTACGGCTGTCCCAAACGCTTCCCTTGATGCTGTAGTTGAAGTCCTTGCCGGCGAGCTTGAAGCTGTCTCTCCAGGAGAGTGTGAGCTCCCAGCCCTGGGTCATGAGCTCACCGTAGTTGCCCTTAGGGGCTGATGCGCCGTAAACGTCAGGAATCTCAGGACCTACACAGATAAGGTCTGAGTTGTAGCGTCTGTAGATGTCACCGGAGAATGAGAGACGGCTCTTGAGGAAGTCTGCGTCGAGACCTATGTCATAGGTGGTGACGGTTTCCCAGGTAAGGGTTGCAGGGATAGGGCTAGGAACGGTGGTGTAGTTTGCCTTGCCTCCGTTGACAGGAATGCCTGTCTTGTCGATACCCATGGTCTCGAGGAAGTAGTAGGCGTTGATGTCACCATTTCCAAGGCTACCGTAGTTAGCGCGGATCTTGAAGTTGTCCAGCCATGAACGGCTCCACTTCATCCAAGGCTCTTCTGAAAGACGCCATCCGAGTGATGCGGAAGGGAAGAATCCCCAGCGCTGGTTTGCAGGGAATTTTGAGCTGCCGTCTGCACGTGCTGAAGCCTCGAGGATATATCTCTTGAGGAAGGTGTAGTTGATACGTGCGAAGAAGCCGACTGTACCGAAGCTGCGGTCATACTGCTCGAGGTTGGCAGCTGCCATGGTCTCACTGTCGAAAAGCTCGAATGACATGTACTTGTCAGGGAAGAGCATACCCTTGCGCTGGATGTAGTTGCGCTCGTACTCGTAGTTCTCGAGGTTCCAGCCGCCGACTACGTTGAGGTCGTGCTTGTCTCCGAGTTTCGGGGTCCATGTTCCAACAACATTGGCTGTGATGTAGTTATACTCGTAAGTCCAGCGTGACTTGTAGGAGCTTGCGGTAGGGACATACTCGGTTGAAGCGGTAGGAGAAAGGAAGAATGTCAGAGGGGCACGGTAGCGCTCCTTGGTCTGCATGGTGTACTTGTAAGAGAAGTCGCCGCGGATCTTGAGGACATTCTTGATGATGTCGATATTGACACCGGTAGAGGTAACGATATTGACCTTGTTGTCGGTCTGGCCGGTGTTACCCTCGGCGAAAGAAGTGAATGCGGTCTTGTTTGCCGAGAGGGTCCATGTGCCGTCCTCGTTGTAAGGGACGAAGATAGGCTGGCCGTGCTGCTCGATCTGCTTGCCCAGTACAGAAGATGTGGTAAACATAGGCTGTTTCTGGTGGCTGCGGAAGAGAGCGGTGTTGTTATCGATGGAGAGCCAGTCGGTCACCTGGAGCTTTGCCTTGCTGCGGACGTTGAAGGTGTTGAAGATATCATCTCCGATCTTGTAGATACCTTCCTGTCCGTAGTAGCGGCCGGTGAGGCTGTAGGACAGTTTCTTTGTGGAACCTCTGAGGCTGATGTCCTGGGTAGTGGAAGAATAGCCTCTCTTGTAGAACTCGGCGAGCCAGTTGGTGTTGCCGTAGTAAGCGTATACTCCGTTATAGTCGTCGTATACGTTGTAGTTTCCGGCAGCGCGGCGTGCTCTGAGTCTTTCGAGGTAGTCGGAACCGATGGTGAAGGTGTTTGCAGTTGAAGGAACCTTGCCGGAAGCGGTAGGGGTCTGGGTATCACCTGCATAGAACTCATAGAATGCCTCTGTCCACTGGAGTCCGTCGGTCACGATGTTGTCTTCCCACATGATGGAGCGGCGGTTGTATGAATATGCTCCGTTATAGGTGAGGGAGAATTTTTCGTTGTCGGCGTTCTTGGTAGTCACGAGGATCACACCGAATGCACCTCTAGATCCGTAGACAGCAGCTGAGGATGCGTCTTTGAGGACTGCAACGGTCTCGATGTCGCTAGGGTTGACATCGCTGAGGCTGCCTTCCACACCGTCGATGAGCACGAGTGCGCTACCGCCGGTACCGATGGAGTGTGACGAACCGGATGCGGAACTGTTGAAGTTCGTACGGGTGTAGGTTGTGGTCTTGTTGCCGCGGATGTAGATGTTACCGGAGTGGGAAGCCTTACCATCGACCTGCACAATGTTGAGGCCTGCTACCTGTCCCTGGAGCGAACGTGCGATGTTCGGGTTAGGACGGTCTTCGATAGCATCTCCGGAAAGGTTTTCCACGGAACCCACGAGCTGGGTCTTCTTAAGTGTACCATAACCTACCACGACGGTCTCGTTGAGCATCTCGGAATCGTCTTCAAGGACGAAGTCGACCTTTGCTCTGTTGTTGACTGAGACCTCCTGGCTCTTGTAACCGAAAAGCTGGCAGACAAGCACGGCATCTCCCTTTGCTTTGAGAGAATACGCACCGTCCGCGTCTGTCAAGGCTCCCGTCGTGGTTCCCTTGACGATAACTGCTGCTCCGATGATGGGCTCGTTGTTCGAGTCGCGTACTACGCCGGATACAGTCGAAGTCTGTGCGAAGGCGCTGAGCCCTATGAAAAGGGCTGCGATTGCCATCGCAAATCTTCTTGGAATTGTGATTTTCATCATAAATGGTCCTTAGTTATTAATTACTTCATGCAAGTCAGGACCTTTCAATTGAAAATCTCGATCGTTTTCTAAGGGTGGTTTTGAATGAGTTTTGTGTTGTCTGTTCCTAAAAATATAACCTTGTGGTGTCCTTATTTCTTTTGGATAGGACAAAGATACAAAAAAATGTTTCTTGCATGCGTGTTTTTTTTGATAAAAATGTATACTTTTGTCCAAGCAAGTCAGGACGACGGCCAGTCCGTCTGAAAATACGGTTGTTTGTCAAGGGCGCCTCAGCAAAAGGCGTTAAATCTTTATTTGTTTAACTCATTACAAACAACAGTATGAAATCAACCAAAATCCTGATCGCAGCTGTAATGACTGTCCTGTGCCTCGCAGGGTGCAAGAAAGATGTCTTCACGGGCATTGACGGGTCAAAAGCGTGCGTGACGGACTTCAATTACGATGAGGTCAACTCGACTGCTTCCGCTGTATCCCTGTATTGGAACGCAGAGGACGCCATCAAAGCGGGTGCAACTTCATTCTCTGTGCAGCTTGCAGAGTATGAGGACTTCCGTGATGTTGACATGTATTCTCCATCAATCGCGCAGACAGTACAGGCGACCGCCCTTATCTACGACGCAGCCATCCTTTCCGGCCTCAAGGAATACAAGATGTACTACGCCAGGGTCAGGGCCAACTATCCGCGTTCGATCTATTCTGATTGGACTGTCCTCAAGAAGGATGGTGCAATTGCATGCATCAGCGTTGGCCACGGTCTCGTTACCATGAGCTTTACCGCTCCTTCTGAGATCAAAGCCACTTCAGATTCTTACAGTGAAATCAACCTCGCATGGGATCTCATCGGTCCGGCTGACGGATATCAGGTCGAGTACAAGGCGAGCGATGCATCCGAGTGGATCGTTGCCGGCACCACTGACAAATCCGCATATGTGATCGGCGGTCTTGTGGAACTCACATCTTATGATGTCCGCGTGAAGGCATTCCGCAATGTTTCCGGCGAAACAGAGTGGACCGATTACACAACCGGTAGCTGCATTACAGCAGCCAAGCCGGCGTTCGATAACAACATCACCACTGCAGACCAGCTTGCACAGTTCTTTGCTGAAATTGCTTCTGTCAGCGGTACTTCAGATGTCTACACTATCGCCAATGATATTGATATGGCCGGTGTTTCCGTTGTACCTGCATCTATCTTCAAGGGTACCCTCGACGGAGGCAACCATTCGATCAAGAACCTCTCGGCAGATGTTCCGCTCTTCGCCGAGAACGCCGGTGTCATCAAGGATCTTGTCCTTGACGCAAGCTGCAAGTTCGCTCCGGCAGAGCAGATATATGCTCCGCTTGCAGCGGTTAACAGCGGTACTATGACCAATTGTGTCAACAATGCTCCTGTGGCTTACACTTCTGCGGCATCCATGACCGGCCTCGTTATGCTCTCAGGTCTCGTTGTGAGGAGTACCGGAACACTTGACGGCTGTGTCAACAACGGCCCGGTAAGCTTTACCGTGAACGGATCTTCAGAGGGTTGGGCAGTGGCTGGTGTCGCTGCTTTTGTCAGCGGTCCTGCTACCAATTGCAAGAACACTGCAAAGGTATCCTGCTCCGTAGATTACTGCTCTAAGAGAGTCGCTATCGAGGGTGTTGCCGTTCAGGCAACTTCTCCAGGCAACCTTGGCGGTGTATTCTGCTATGGCGGTCCTGGTATGACAGTTTCAGGTTGCGAGAACTCCGGAGAAGTTTCCTACAATGTCACCAAGATCGATGGTGTCGGCGGCAACATCAACCGTAACCAGATCGCCGGTGTGATAGCAGCTCCTTGTGGAAATATCAGCAACTGTGTGAACAAGGGTGCGGTTAACGTTCTTTGCATCTGTTCAGAGGGTAAGACCATCTCTACTGAGTACATCGTAGGTGTCGCAGGTATTTCAGGTGGTGACTATTTCGCCAAGGGTGATGTGGATCAGAATGCATCCAACATCGATGGCTGTACCAATGAGGGTGACATCAATGTCCAGTTTGACGCAAGCAAGTCCAACTCTACTGTCGGCGGCATCGTTGCATGGCCAGGTGTCGAAGGCGTTGCCCAGACCGTGGTGACATCCAATTGTATCAACCGTGGAAATGTTACTGTATCAGGAAAAGGCAAGGGCCGCTTCGGTGGTGTCCAGGGCGGTTCCGGCAACATTACAAAGTGTAAGAATTATGGTACAATAACCAACAAGACATCTGTTTCCGGTTCGTGTGTCGGCGGCGTCTGCGGTTATCGCAACTATCAGATGACCATCACTGAGTGCGAGAATTATGGTAATGTTGTCAACGAGCACGGTGAGCTCGTCTATACCGGTGGACTCATCGGCGCTTGGGGCGGACAGGACTTCAATTCTGCTGCCGGCTGTGCTGTTGACTGCGAGCTTGTCGTTAGCGGCGCAGAGGGCTCCAACCTCGCTATGTACACAGGTATGATCATAGGTCGCTTCAACGGCGACAAGAGCAACACTCTCGGAAGCGCAGATGCTCCGATCAAGGTAAATGGTGCTGTCACCCTCGGAACTGTCAAGACAGTCCTTTCTGCCGACAACTACACCACCATGCTGGCTGGCAATGAGAGAACTCTCAGTGTCAATGGCTCGGATCCTTCATGCAACCGTCAGATTTTTGCATCTTTCGGAAAATAATCATGGCCATCTATAAATTTAATAAAGGTATTATATGAAAACAAACAGAATATTGGCTGCCATGTTCGCTCTTGCCGCTGTTGCATGTAACGAATATGAACCGTATGAGGTACCTGGTGGCGTAGATTCTTCCAAGGCATGTGTGACAAGTCTCACTTACAATGCATCGACATCTGCCGCTGCAAAGGTGGGCCTTGATATAGATGCCGAGGCTGCCATCAATGCCGGTGCTGTGGCACTCACAGTGGAACTTACTACTGATGAGACTGCTGCTAATGTTGAAAACGATACTTTTTGTGCGGTTGTGTATCTTGATAAGGCAAGTTATACATACGATGCGATGGAGAACATCAAGTCGGCTACTTTCACCGCAAATGCTGGAGTAGGTACCGTAAAGGCTACTGCAGACTACACTGTCAATGAGTATGTCGTTAATGTTGTACTTTCTGACAAGAATTTCAATGGCAGCAAGACTCTTGCAGCCGGTGCTACTTATTATGCACGCGCAAGGGCTACTTACGATGGACTTAAATTCTCGGAATGGACCTATCTCACCGTTGATGGCGAAGTTATGGCGCTTACAGTCGGACAGGGACCGGTTTCCCCGGCATTCGAAGCTCCTTCCGGCCTTACAGTCACGGCTACCGATGAGATGATGTCCGCAAGCTGGAACAGCGTTCCATTTGTAAGCGGCTATGTTTTCGAGTATAAGGCAAGCGATGCCAGCGAGTGGACTTCCACCAGACTCGTCGCTCCAAGTGTCGAGATCGAGGGCCTCACTGAACTCACTACCTATGATGTCCGCGTGAAGGCTGTCAAAGGTGACAAGGAGACTGACTACGCAACCTCAAGCGTCACTACCAAGGAGAAGAGCAAGTTCAATCCTGCCATCAGCACTGCTGACCAGCTTGTTCAGTTCTTCACCACCGAGGCCCCTAATGCTTCTTCTTCTGCTGTGTTTACTCTCGAGGCTGATATTGATGTCAATGGCCTTACTCTTCCTACAGTTGCTTCCTTCAAGGGTACTCTCGACGGTAAGGGTCATGCCATCAAGAACTGGAAATCTACAGGTGATCCGCTCTTCGGTACTCTTACAGGAACCATCAGCAATGTTGTCCTCGACTCAAGCTGCAGCCTTGTTGCGACATATTCTGCCGATACTGCTGAAGATGGCGTTATCGTTGCGAACTTCGTAAGAATCTGCGACGGCGGTACAATCACCGGTTGCGTGAACAAGTGCCCTGTCACCCTCACTGTAGGTGGCATTGCCTATGCTCCGATCGTTGCCGGAATCGCCGGTTATGTACATGGAGGTACTTTCTCAAACAACACCAATGTCGCTAAGATCAGCATGACACATGCCGGAACCAAGAATGTTGCAATCGCAGGACTTCCACGTTCATCATTCTCTATCGTTGCCGGCCTCGTGGGTCTCGCTCACAGCGTTACAGTGGCTGACTGCGTCAATGAGGGTGAGGTTGTGGTTTCATGTACCGCTCCTTCACTGGTGGAAGCCCGTCATTACATCGGTGGTGTCGTTGGTACTCCATATGATGCCACTATCAGCAAGTGCGAGAACAAAGGTAACCTCACCGGTAACTTCGGCGAAGGTGGCGCTGCAACAACAGATAAAGGCAAACAGGTCTGGATCGCCGGAATTGTCGGCGGCCGCAATGGCGATGCAAAGGATTTCGATGGCGCAAGCATCGACAACTGCAAGAACTATGGCAATATCACTCTTGATATCGACTATGCCGCAAACCACTATATTTCAGGTATCGGTGGCCAGCCACATTGTGAGGCAGCTTCCGGCCTTACAGGCACTGAAACTTACGGTTCACGCAAGATTACCAATTGCGTCAACTATGGTACTCTCACCAAGAAGGGTGCTGCACAGAGCCGTATCGGCGGTATCTCTGCAGGTGCTGCTACAATTGACAACTGCGAGAATGCTGGTGAGATTGTGATTGAAAATATCGCATCTGCAGGTGCTGTCGGCGGTCTCGTCGGCTATCCGACCCAGCCTAACCATCCGGTTACAAACTCCAAGTTTACCGGCAAGATGACTGCAAAATGTGATGTCGCATTTGCATTCGGCGGTCTCTTCGGACAGTGCGGCAACACAAATCAGAGCTACGAGGGTAATGCATTCGCCGGCGTTATAGAGGCTCCTGCAAGTGTTCTTGCCGGTGCCCTCATCGGTACCGCAAAGACTCTTGGATCTGGAAAGACCGTTTCTCTCGGTTCTGCTGAGAAACCAACCAAGGTAAAGGGTTCTGTCAAGGGCAATACCATTGACTCCAGCAACCTTTCTTCATGGATCTCCGGTGATAACCTTGCAAATGCAGGCGGCGTCATCGACATCGCAAACGTTGTCTGCGGTGACTGATCCAACTGATCAAACTGAAAAGGCGCCTTCGAAAGAAGACGCCTTTTTTTTATGGAAAACTGTTCAATCAGAATTCTTCTCTGATGTTGTACCTGTTTCTTTCCTGTCCGTTGCGGGAAATCATCTCGCAGATGAATCCGGCGAGGAAAAGAAGAACTCCTATTACCAGTGCGACCAGTGCCAGATAGAAGAGTGGCTGGTCGGTGACAGGGCGGAACTTTGCCCCGGAGAACTGGTGAACCAGCTTCTCGATGATCACCCAGAGGGCACATACGAAGCCTGCGAAGAAGGTCACCAGGCCGGTGAATCCGAAGAAGTGCATAGGCTTCTTTCCGAAGGTGCTCAGGAACCACAGGCTGAGCAGGTCAAGGAAGCCGTTGACGAATCTCTCGATGCCGAACTTGCTGACTCCGTACTTGCGTTTCTGATGGTAAACCGGCTTCTCGGTGATCTTGGTGAAACCGGCGTTCTTGGCAAGGTATGGGATGTAGCGGTGCATCTCGCTGTAAACCTCGACATTCTTCACGACCTCATTCTTGTATGCCTTGAGTCCGCAGTTCATGTCATGGAGCTTCACTCCTGTAACCTTGCGTGCGGTCCAGTTGTAGAGTTTTGACGGGAGGTTCTTGGTGAGCTTGTTATCCTTGCGGTGCTGCTTCCATCCTGAGACAATGTCCCAGCCGTCTTCAACGACCATGCGGTACATCTCAGGTATCTCGTCAGGCGAGTCCTGGAGGTCTGCATCCATGGTCACGACGACGCGTCCCTGTGCGGCCTTGAAGCCTTCGTAAAGGGCTGCCGATTTGCCGTAGTTCCGCCTGAAGCAGATTCCGTGGATGTTGCTGTCCCTGGCTGCGAGTTCCTTGATGACATCCCAGCTGCGGTCGGTGCTGCCGTCGTTGATCATCAGGATCTCATAGCTGTATTTCTGTTCTTCCATCACTTCCTGAATCCAGGAAACGAGCTCTGGAAGTGACTCTTCTTCATTGAAGAGGGAGATTACGATGGATAGGTCTTTAGTATAATTGTCCATATAATAAATAGGTATATGTTCATAATGTCGCCGCCGACACGACAAAGGTAGAAAAAAATATCTATCTTTGTAGGCTATTATAAGTTAAACCAGCTCACGGCGGGATTGTGGCCGTCGGGGCGCAAAACAAAGAAAAATGATCAAAATCACATTCCCTGACGGCAGCGTCAAAGAGTTTGAGGCAGGCGTAACTGCCTATGACATTGCAATGGGCATCAGTCCGAGACTTGCAAACGACATTCTTGCAGCAACAGTGATTCCGGCTGGTGACACCACAGGAAAAGGTTCAATCTATGACATTACACGTCCTATCAATGAGGACGCAGCAATAAAGCTCCACAAGTGGGAGGATCCTGAGGCCAAGAAGGTTTTCTGGCACTCATCATCCCACCTTATGGCAGAGGCTCTCGAGGCCCTCTATCCAGGTGTCAAGTTCGGCATCGGACCGGCAATCGAGAACGGTTTCTACTATGATGTGGATTTCGGCGGACATCAGCTCGTTGAGGCTGAGCTCAAGGCCATCGAGGACAAGATGATCGAGCTCGCCCGCACCAAGGAGCAGTTCGTCCGTACCGAGGTCAGCAAGGAAGAGGCCCTGAAGAACTTCACCGCAAAGGGCGATCAGTACAAGGTCGAGCTCATCAATGACCTTGAGGATGGCACCATTACTTTCTATCAGAACGGCAATTTCACCGATCTCTGCCGCGGCGCCCACCTCAAGGATACTTCAGTCATCAAGGCTGTGAAGCTCCTCTCGATTGCCGGCGCATACTGGAGAGGCGACGAGAAGAGGCCTATGCTTACCCGTATCTACGGTATCACCTTCCCTAAGAAGACCCTGCTCGACGAGTACCTCGTGCTTCTCGAGGAGGCAAAGAAGCGCGACCACCGCAAGATCGGCAAGGAGATGGAACTCTTCACCTTCTCCCAGAAGGTCGGCCAGGGACTTCCTCTGTGGCTCCCTAAGGGTGCGGACCTGCGTTTCCGTCTCGAGCTCTTCCTCCGCAAGATCCAGCAGCAGTATGGCTACCTCCCTGTAGTCACACCTCATATCGGCAACAAGGAACTCTATGTGACCTCAGGTCACTGGGAGCACTACGGCTCGGACTCATTCCGTCCTATCACCACTCCTCAGGAGGGTGAGGAATATCTGCTCAAGCCGATGAACTGCCCTCACCACTGCGAGATCTTCCGCAGCAAGCCTCGTTCATACAAGGATCTGCCGGTGCGTCTTGCAGAGTTCGGTACCGTCTACCGTTACGAGCAGAGCGGCGAGCTCCACGGACTTACCCGCGTGCGCAGCTTCACCCAGGATGATGCCCACCTCTTCGTACGCCCTGACCAGATCAAGGAGGAGTTCGAGAAGGTGATCGACATCATCCTCTATGTGTTCAAGACTCTTGATTTCAAGAACTATAAGGCTCAGGTTTCACTCCGTGACCCTAACAACAAGACCAAGTACATCGGCAGCGATGAAAACTGGGCAAAGGCTGAGGCTGCAATCCAGGAGGCTGCAGCGGAGAAAGGCCTTCCTACCGTTGTGGAGACAGGTGAGGCTGCATTCTACGGCCCTAAGCTTGACTTCATGGTGAAGGACGCACTCGGAAGAGAGTGGCAGCTCGGTACCATCCAGGTGGATTACAACCTGCCGGAGCGCTTCGGTTTGGAGTACATCGGAAGCGACGGTGCAAAGCATCGCCCTGTGATGATCCACCGTGCACCATTCGGTTCACTCGAGCGTTTTGTGGCTGTCCTTCTCGAGCACACTGCAGGCAAACTGCCTCTCTGGCTCACTCCGGACCAGGTCAATATCGTCCCAGTGAGCGAAAAATTCGCGGATTATGCAAAAAAAGTTTGTGAATTCTTGAATAATTCCGATATTCGCGCTTCCGTGGACGACCGCAACGAAACTCTTGGTAAGAGAATACGTGAAAGCGAGCTCAAGAGGATCCCATTCCTGCTCATCGTAGGTGAGAAGGAAGAGAACGAAGGAGCAGTCTCAGTCAGGAGGCAGGGCGGAGTCGACGCCGGTTCAATGTCAATCGAAGACTTTGCGTCACTGGTAATCGGTGAGGTGAAGGCTCAGTTGGCGTAGGGCCTGTAACTATTTTATAAAACTTAATTTTTAGGAGGAAAAAACTATCGCAGCACCATTCAGACCATCTGCACCTAGGCCAAGGCCTAATGCAGGCCGTCCTCAGCCACAGGCAAAGAAGGACGACGACGGATTGAGAATCAACAACGAGATTACCGCACCACAGGTTCGTCTTGTGGGTGACAATATCCCTGAACAGGGTGTCTACAGCCTCTCGGCTGCAATGAAGATGGCGGATGAACTCGAACTCGATCTGGTTGAAATCAGCGCGAAGGCTGATCCTCCAGTTTGCAGGATTCTTGATTACCAGAAGTATCTCTATCAGCAGAAGAAGAAGGCTAAGGAAATGAAGGCCAATTCGGCAAAGATAGTGATCAAGGAGATCCGCTTCGGACCGAACACCGATGAGCACGATTTCCAGTTCAAGCTCAAGCATGCCCAGGAATTCCTTTCCGAAGGCAGCAAGGTCAAGGCTTCTGTCTTCTTCCGCGGACGTTCCATCGTCTATGCGGACCAGGGCGAAAAGCTCCTTCTCCGTTTCGCAGTGGAACTCGAGGAGTACGGAAGGGCAGAGCAGATGCCTAAGCTTGAGGGCAAGAGGATGATCATGATGATCGCGCCAGTGAAGAAAAAGTAATCTGCGGGAGCAGACTATTAATATTTATTAACATTAAATTTTTTCAAAATGCCAAAGATGAAGTCCATCTCCGGTGCCAAAAAGCGCTTCACGCTTACCGGAACGGGAAAGGTAAAGAGAAAGCACGCTTATCACAGCCACATTCTCACCAAGAAGACCAAGAAGCAGAAGAGGAATCTCGACCACTTCACAACTGTTGAAGCAGTTGACCAGAAGAGGGTAAAAGCAATGCTCGGTCTGTAATCTGTGAAGATTACGCAGTAATTTAAGTTTAATTTGGAATGCAGTAGAAAAGCTCCTTCAGCGAAAGGACACTGCCTCCATAAAGAAAGAAAAGATTTATGCCAAGAAGTGTAAATTCAGTTGCCTCAAGGGCACGCCGCAAGAAGATTCTCAAGAGAACCCGCGGTAACTTCCTCTCAAGGAAAAATGTTTGGACGGTAGCAAAGAACACCTATGAGAAAGGTCTCACCTATGCTTACCGTGACCGTAAGAACAAGAAGCGTTCATTCCGTGCACTCTGGATCCAGCGTATCAATGCCGCTGCACGCCAGTATGGTATGACTTACTCACAGTTCATGGGTAAGATCAGCAAGCAGAACATCGGCCTGAACCGCAAAGTTCTTGCAGACCTTGCTATGAATAACCCTCAGGCTTTTGAGGCTATCATCAATTCTGTAAAGTAAGTTGCTGAAGCTATGGGCTTGAAGGAGTTCTGTCACAACAAGTGGGTGAGGTTCTCGTTCTGGGGACTGCTCTACCTTGCTTGGGTGATATGGCTCGGAAGCTGGTGGTGGATCATCGGTCTGGGAATTGTCTTTGACCTGACTGTAACAAAGAAGGTCAACTGGACATTCTGGAAGCCGAGGGTCAAGGACGGAAAGAAGCTCTCACCCGTGTTCGAATGGATCGATGCCATTGTGTTCGCGCTGATCTTCGTAACCTTCCTCAACACCTTCTTCATCCAATCCTTCAAGATTCCGTCTTCATCGATGGAGAGTACCCTCTATACGGGTGACCGCCTCTTCGTAAGCAAGCTGGCTTACGGTCCGAGAGTGCCACAGACCCCGCTTACGATGCCTCTCACCCACAATGTCTGGTTCGGTGGAAAGAAGTCATATTCCACCCTTATCCAGAACGACTACCGCAGGCTCAAGGGCTTCGGAAAGGTGGAGAGAGACGATGCAGTGGTCTTCGGTTTCCCGAATGGAGATACGATTCTGACCAGATGTCCGGCAGAGGACTATTACAGTCTCTGCAGACGCATAGGACGCGAAGCGGCCATCCTCGGCTACGGTCCCGTACAGGCCCGTCCGATGGATAAGAAAGACCACTATGTGAAAAGATGCGTCGCGGTAGCGGGCGACACACTCCAGGTCATCGACGGACTCGTCTATGTCAACGGAGTGCAGCAGGAGAGCTACCCGGGAATACAGCTGAGCTATACGGTTACGACCAACGGCAGCAGGCTCAACCCGAAAGTTCTTCAGAAGCTCGGCAAGTACGGCATCAACCCGGAATCGATCTACTATGACGCTGCGGCTTCGGCCTACCCTTACCTGCCACTGACAGCAGAGATGCTCGAGCAGGTGAAAGCCCTCCCGGCAGTTGTCAGTGTTGAGGCCAACCTGGACACATGGCCACCGGACTTCCCGGATTCGCCGAAGATGATCTTCCCTTATACGGAAGACTCCGGATGGACAAGGGATTATTTCGGACCGCTTTGGATCCCGCAGGCCGGCGCTACGGTAGAACTCTCGATGGAGAACCTTCCGCTCTATGAAAGAATCATCACTTCCTACGAGGGCAACAGGCTCGAAGTTAGGGACGGTGTGATACTTATCAACGGGGAAGAGGCCCGCAGCTATACCTTCGCACAGGATTATTACTGGATGATGGGAGACAACAGACACAACTCTCTCGATTCACGATACTGGGGTTTCGTACCTGAGGATCACATAGTCGGAAAGCCTCGTGTCATCTGGCTCTCTACAGACGGTAACAATAAGAAAATCAGATGGGGACGCTTCTGTAAATTCGTATAGCTCTTGCATTTTAGGATTTTTTATACGATATTTGCAGCCCCCAAAATTTGAATTAATTAAAAAGTTATATACAATGGCAAAGGTTTGTCAAATCACAGGAAGAAAGAGAATGATCGGCAACAATGTCGCTCACTCTAAGCTGCGCACCAAGCGCGTTTTTGACCTGAACCTCAAGACCAAGAAATTCTGGTCAGAAGCAGAGCAGAGGTTCATCACTCTCAAGGTCACTTGCAAGGGTATGAGAACTATCGAGAAGAACGGTCTCGACGCTTGCATCAAGGATGCTCAGAAGAAAGGATATATTAACCTTGTTTAATTTTTCGTTGAACTATGGCAAAGAAAGCAAAAGGTAACAGGGTGCAGGTCATCCTTGAGTGCACTGAGCAGAGAGAAAGCGGTGTACCAGGTATCTCAAGATACATTACCACCAAGAACAAGAAGAACACCACCCAGCGTCTCGAGCGCATGAAGTATAACCCTTATCTCAACAAGGTGACCCTTCATCGTGAGATCAAATAAGTAGGAGGATAGACAAATGGCAAAGAAAGCAGTCGCAACCTTCAGTGCCAAGAGTGGCGCTAAGAGCATGGTAAAGTGCATCCGTATGGATAAGTCTCCAAAGACTGGTGCATATTGCTTCAAGGAGGAACTTGTCGAGGCTGACAAGGTAAAGGACTTCTTCGCAAAGAAGTAATAATCTCCTGCTGGAAAACTTTAAACCCGACCGATCAGGCCGGGTTTTTTGTTGTGTCAACCTGGTTGCAACACTCGCCTTTTTTCAGTATATTTGCTCGATTAAATAGAGACTATCCGAAATGGGACTTTTTGATAAAGGTGTAGAGAAGACGAAGAGGGGTTTCTTCGAGAGGATTTCCAGGGCGATTGTGGGCCATACAAGGGTCGACGATGACCTGATGGATGCCATCGAAGAGGCTCTCATAGCTTCGGACATGGGTGTGGATACCACCTTGAAGATTGTTGAAAATCTCGAGGATAGGGTGGCTCGTGACAGGTATGTTTCAAAGGCAGAGCTTATAGATATGCTCCGTGAAGAGGTTGCAAGTCTCCTCGACCTGGAATCTGAGGATGGGAAGGCGCAGTCTCCTGTGTTTGATTTCAGCAAGAAACCTTATGTGATAATGGTTGTCGGAGTCAACGGCGTGGGCAAGACTACCACCATCGGCAAACTTGCCTCCCAGCTCAAGAGCCAGGGAAAGAAGGTTGTCCTGGGAGCTGCTGACACTTTCCGTGCAGCTGCTGTGGAGCAGCTTGACATCTGGTCTCAGAGGGCTGGCGTCGAGATCGTAAAGCAGCAGATGGGCTCGGATCCGGCTTCAGTTGCCTATGATACTGTAAAGTCCGCTGTGGCCAAGGATGCGGATGTCGTACTCATCGACACTGCGGGACGTCTTCACAACCGTATCGACCTCATGAATGAGCTTACCAAGATCCGCAACGTGATGAAGAAGGTTGTTCCGGATGCTCCTCACGAGGTTCTGCTTGTGCTCGACGGATCTACTGGCCAGAATGCATTCCAGCAGGCAAAAGAGTTTCAGCGCGCTACAGACCTCACGGCACTTGCTGTGACTAAGCTCGACGGGTCAGCTAAAGGTGGTGTGGTAATAGGCATCGTGGATCAGTTCCGCATTCCGATCAAGTTCCTTGGCATAGGAGAGGGAATTGACGACCTGAAGATATTTGACAAGAAGGAATTTGTTGAGAACCTTTTCTCAATGGAAGATATAATTGAAAAATAAAAACACAATCATATGAAAATCTCTTACAATTGGTTGAAAGACTATCTCAAGTGTGATCTCACCCCAGAGGAGGTTGCAACTGCTCTTACTTCAATCGGCCTTGAGGTGGACAGCCTCGAGGAGGTGGAAGCCATTCCGGGCGGCCTTGCCGGCGTAATTGTGGCTGAGGTTGTCGAATGCGTGGAGCATCCTGATTCAGACCATCTTCACATTACCAAGCTCAATACCGGTGAGGGCGAACTTCTTCAAGTCGTGTGCGGCGCTCCAAATGTGGCTGCAGGCCAGAAGGTGCTTCTCGCAACCGTGGGAACTGTACTTGGCGAAGATTTCAAGATCAAGAAGTCAAAGATCCGTGGCGTGGAGTCATTCGGTATGATCTGCGCAGAGGATGAACTTGGCATTGGCGAGGATCACTCAGGCATCATGGTGCTTGATCCTGCTGCCGTTCCAGGAACTTCAGCAAAGGAATATCTCAAACTCGAGACAGAAGCTATCATTGAGATTGGTCTTACCGCTAACCGTGTGGATGCTGCATCACATATTGGCGTTGCGCGTGATCTCTACGCTTATCTTCGCCTGAACAACATACCTTGCGAACTCTGCATTCCGGATGTGACAGCATTCGAGGAGGGCGAGGGTGAGGCTATGCCGGTGGTCGTGGAGGCCCCTGCAGCTGCACCTCGTTACACCGGCACTACCATCAAGGGCGTCAAGGTTGCTCCTTCACCTGAATGGCTCCAGAAGAAGCTTCTCAGCATTGGACTTCGTCCTATCAACAATATTGTCGACATTACCAACTTCGTGCTGATGGAGGTGGGACAGCCTCTGCATGCATTTGATGCATCCAAGGTTATCGGCGGTAAGGTGATCGTTCGTATGGCTGCGGAGGGTGAGAAGTTCGTTACCCTCGACGGTGTTGAGCGTACTCTCAGCGCCAACGACCTCATGATTGCAAATTCCGAGAAGTCAATGTGCCTGGCAGGCGTGTTCGGCGGAGAAGAGTCTGGCGTAACCGACAGCACTGTGGACGTATTCCTCGAGAGCGCATATTTCAACCCGGTGAACATCCGCAAGTCATCCAAGAGGCATGGCCTCAAGACCGATGCTTCCTTCCGCTACGAGCGCGGCTGCGATCCTCTCGTAACCGAGTGGGCCGGCAGACGTGCCGCTCTTCTTATCCAGGAACTCGCAGGTGGACAGATTGTAGGAAAGGTTCAGAAGGTGTTCTCAGAGGATATCCGTCGCAAGGAGATAGACCTCGACTACGCACGCATCGAGAACTTCGTCGGAAAGAAACTCGGATGGAAGGTGATTGAGGATATCCTTGTGTATCTGAATTATAATTTCGTTGAAAGGAACTATGATGAGGCTGGAAACCCTGTATCCGCAAAGGTCGAGGCTCCGTCATACATGATCGACGTGTATCGCGAGTGCGATGTGGTTGAGGAAATCCTCCGAATCTACGGATACAACAACATCGAACTGCCTTCGAACATGAAGATTTCCGTGAATCCTACCGCTCATCCAGAGCCAGAGGCTGTGCGTAATGCCATCTCCGACTTCCTTGCAGCAAATGGTTTCGTGGAGACCATGAACAACTCTCTCACCAAGGGAGACTACTACTCAAAGTTCCAGACCTGGCCTGAAGAAAAGTGCGTGAGAATCGTCAACCCTCTCAGCTCTGACCTCAACGTAATGCGTCAGACATTGCTGCTTGGCGGTCTCGAGGTGGTTGCCTACAACATCAACCGTCAGATCAATACCCTCCGTACCTTCGAGTATGGATCCGTATATTCCCGCAACCCTGAGATGGATGGCAAGACCATGGCATCCTATGAGGAGCATCAGAACTTCGCCCTCGTGATGACCGGATCGAGCGAAAAGGTATGGCGTGCAGATGCACAGAAGGGCAGTTTCTACCAGCTCAAGGGCTATCTCGAGCTCCTGCTCCGCCGCTTCGGTGCAGATGTTTATTCGCTCGAGGCCGGTGCCGCTCCTGCAGACTTCTTTGCCGAGGGCATCACCTACAGTCTTCCTGGCCGTGGTGCACAGCTCGCAGTCCTAGGAACAGTTGCTCCTGCAGTGCTCAAGCGTTTCGGCATCAAGCAGCCTGTATTCGCGTGTGAGATCAGTTGGCCTGTGCTCTTCGAACTCATCAAGCGCGACAAGATTAAATATAAGGAACTCCCTAAGTTCCCTGAGGTAAAGCGTGACCTCGCCCTCCTCCTTGACGAGAATGTCTCTTATGCGGATCTCCGCAAGAGCGCTCTCAAGGCAGGCAAGAAGATGGTCAAGAGCGTGAACCTCTTCGATGTCTACAGGGGTGACAAGATTCCTGCAGGCAAGAAGCAGTATGCGCTCAGCTTTGTGCTCCAGGATCCTGAAAAGACTCTTACCGACATGGATGTGGAGAGGATCATGGGCAAGCTGCTTGCTACATTTACCAACGAGTGGGGTGCAACTTTGAGATAATTCCATGAAGCGTTTTCTCCGCCTTTTTGTAGTAGCGGCCGTAATGGCTCTGGCGCTGGTCTCATGTACGAGAGGCCGGGTCATTTCGCGTAGCAAGATGGCGAAGATATATGCTGAAATGCT
>JAKSJK010000032.1 GCA_024398095.1 Bacteroidales bacterium | reverse complement strand
CCACGATATTGCTGCCGCCGTAGTTCAGGTACTGGCTTATGTCATATTCCGTCGATACATAGCCGTCGTCTTCGCGTCCGAGGTAGAATCCGTTCACCCACACCTGGGAGGAGTGGAATATGCCGTCGAATCGGAGTGAAATGGCCTTCCCGAGTTCATCAGCGCCGATTTCGAAACTCTTGCGATACCAGCCGACCGAAGTCTCTGGGAAGCCCGGGCCTACGGTCTTGTAGCCGTGGCTGTGGCTCGCCGAGGCGTCGAACGGAAGCTCGGTCACCCAGTCGTGCGGCAGTTTCACGTCCTGCCACTCCTTGCCCCAGCGGCTTTTGTCAAACTTCGGGCTGTAGGGGCCTTCGTTGTGGATGGATGCAGCCTTCGTCCAGAAATTGAAGTATTCGGTGCCGTAGCCGAAGTCTTTCTGCGGGTCTGCGGCGTTTCCGAGGGCGAATTTCCAGCCGTCATCAAAAAGAAGGCTTTCCCTCGGCCCGGCAAAAGCAGGAGCGAGGGAAAGCGACATAAGCAGTGTTGCGATTAATTTTTTCATCAGATTTCTACAACGAGATTGTGTTCGCCCGGTTCGTAAGGAATGAACTGCTTGCCGGGACCCTTGCCGGTGATGTGCACCTCAAGGTTGTACACGGCGTCGCGGAATACTCTCCGAAGCTTGAAGTCTTTGATGCCCTCCGGGAGGCAAGGCTCGATGAGGAGTCCGTCGTAGCAAGGCTTCACTCCGAGCAGCCAGTAGGATGCGAGATACCAGTTCCAGGCTGCGGTGCCGGTGAGCCAGCTGTTCTTGCCCTCGCCAGGTCTTGCGGCCTCTTTGCCGGCCACCATCTGGCAATAGACATAAGGCTCTACCTTGTGGAGGTTCTGGTCGCGTGTGAATGCCGGACAGATCTTGCAGTAATGCTCCCAGGCATCTGCGTTGCGTCCTGCGACGACCTCGCCGATGATCACCCATGGGTTGTTGTGGCAGAAGATGCCGCCGTTTTCCTTATATCCCTGAGGGTAGGATGAGATCTCGCCGTATTCGATGTGGTAGCGGGTGAAGGCAGGATAGTTGAGGACCATGCCGTGCTCGCAGTCCAACATGGCCTTTGAGCTGTCGAGCGCCTTGTCGCAGAGACCTTCCTCCGCACCTATGCCGGCCATTGTGCACCAGCCCTGGCTCTCGATGAAGATCTTGCTGCCCTCGCTGTCCTTGGAACCTATCTTGTTGCCGTAGAAGTCATATGCCCTGAGGAACCATTCGCCGTCCCAGCCGTATTTCTCCACTGCCACGATCATCTCGTCCACAGCCTTGCCGACCTCTGCAATTTCCGCTGCGAGGTCGACTCCCTTTGCCTTCTGCACATACTCGAGGAGTTCGAGGTACTGCTTGCCGCAGAATACGAACTGGCCTGCGATCATAAGCGACTCGGCCTTGGTGCCCACACTGTTGTTCTCGGTGGTCTGGAAGGACTCGTTAGGGTCGTTGGAGAAGCAGTTGAGGTTGAGGCAGTCGTTCCAGTCGGCACGGCCGATGAGCGGCAGTCCGTGAGGGCCCAGGTTGTCGGTCACATGCCTGAAAGATACTCTCAGGTGATCCAGGAGCGGCTTTTCGCTGCCTGGCTGGTTGTCGTATGGGGTAGGGTGGTCGAGTATCCCGAGGTCACCGCTTTCCTTTATATAAGCCACAGTGCCGAAGATCAGCCACATCGGGTCGTCGTTGAATCCGCCGCCGATGTCGTTGTTGCCCCTCTTGGTGAGTGGCTGGTACTGGTGGTAGCAGCCGCCGTCAGGGAACTGGGTGGAAGCAATGTCGATTATCCTCTCGCGGGCGCGCTCCGGAATCTGGTGCACGAAGCCCACGAGGTCCTGGTTTGAGTCGCGGAAGCCCATGCCGCGTCCGATGCCGCTCTCGAAGAAAGAGGCTGAACGGGACATGTTGAAGGTCACCATGCACTGGTACTGGTTCCAGATGTTGACCATGCGGTCGAGTTCCTCGCTGCCGGTCTCCACGCTGAAGCGGCCCAGGAGGCTGTCCCAACAATCACAGAGCCTTGCGAATTCGGCGTCCACTTTTTCGGTAGTGTCGAGTTTCGCGATCATCGCGTGTGCGACCTTCTTGTTGATGAGGGCCGAGCATGAATTGAGAATCTCCGGATGCGGCTCAAGGTCGAATTTCTCGTCCTGAGGCATCTCTACATAGCCGAGCACGAACACCAGGTCGCGGCTTTCGCCAGGCTCCAGCACCACGTCGATGCGGTGTGAGGCGATAGGGCTCCAGCCGTGCGCTACGGAATTCTTGGATATGCCCTCGAGCACACACTCCGGGGCGTCAAATCCGTTGTACAGGCCCAGGAAGCTCTCCCTGTCGGTGTCGAAACCGTCCACAGGGGCATTCACGCTGTAGAATGCAAAGTGGTCGCGGCGCTCGCGGTATTCTGTCTTGTGGTAGATGGTGCTGCCTTCGATTTCTACCTCTCCGGTGGAGAAGTTGCGCTGGAAATTCTCCATGTCGGTGGCGGCGTTCCAGAGGCACCACTCCTCGAAGGAGTAGAGGGAGAAGGACTTCTTCTCCTTGCCGTTGTTGCGCAGTGTCATCTTCTGCACCTCGCACTTGAGGTCTACCGGCACGAAGAAAAGCACTGAAGCCTCGATCCCGTCCAGGGAACCGGTGATGCGGCTGTAGCCCATGCCGTGGCGGCACTCATAGCTGTCCAGCCTGGTCTTGCACGGTTTCCATCCCGGATTCCACACTTTCGAGCCATCCTTTATATAGAAATAGCGTCCACCGGCGTCCATAGGAACCCCGTTGTAGCGGTATCTTGTGATGCGGCGGAACTTCGCATCCCTGCAGAAGCTGTATCCGCCTGCCGTGCCTGAAATCAGTGAAAAGAACTCCTGGGTGCCCAGGTAGTTGATCCATGGCCATGGAGTGGCCGGATCTGTAATTACAAACTCACGTGTAAGGTCTTCGAAATGACCGTACTGTCTTTTTGTCATAAGTCCGATTATTTTGTCCAATCTGTTACGACCTTGCCCCAAGGTTTGATGACTTCTTCAGCCCATGGGCCTTCGGAGCTGGCCTCTTTAGTAAGCATGGAGCAGGTCTCATCTTTGTCGGAGAGACTCCACACCATCATGGTTAATCCGTATTCCTTTGCGAGGGAATCCCATTCCTTCCAGGATTCCATGTCCATAGGACCGTCGCCCGATGCCTCGCAGGCTGCGCACTCGGAGATGAACACCGGCAGTCCGGACTCGATTGCCGAGCGGGTTGCGCTGCGGAGTTCGTCCTTGTGGGTTGCGGCATAGAAATGCACGGTGTACATCAGATTGTCATAGCCTTCGACAGGATTGCTGACCGGCAGGTCTATCCTCTGGTCCCATGAAGGGCAGCCCATGAGTATGAGAGGCTTGCTGTCGTCCACGGAAGTGATTTCTGCGATGAGGTACTCGGCGTAGTCCTTGAGCATTGCCCAGTAGGCATTCATGGCCTCCGGGTTGCCGAGGTCCTCGTACTTGTTCTCGCGGCCGTCCTCGAAGGAGAAGCATACAGGCTCGTTGTAGAGTTCGTAAATCACGTTCGGAACGCCCTTGTATCTGGTTGCGACCGTCTTGAAGAATTCACCCGCGAGTTCTTTGTAGGTCACATGCGAATGCCAGTCCACAATCACATACATATTGTTTGCGATGGCACCGTCAATCACATTGTAGAGGTGCTCGAGGGCATATTCCGGTTCTTCCTTGTAGCCTCCGTGGATGCCGGGGTTGTCGCTTTTTGCGATGTCGTCGGAGCCGATGGCTGCACGGACGATATTCACGTTCCAGTCGTTGTGGAGAGTTGCCACGGCCTCTTCGTTGTAGAAGCGCGGCCAGATGTTGTGCCAGCCGAAGCTTACGCCGTTGAGGCAGATCTGCTCATTTCCGGCGAAGAGCTGTGTGCCGCGGACCTCGAGGCGTGCGACAGGACCTTCCTTCGGAGCGGTCTTGACCTTAGGCAGTAGGAAGCAGCCAGCGCTCAGGAGGGCGAGCACAACGCTTATGATAATGACTTTCTTCTTGTCCATAGGGTTCATCTGCTTATGGATAGGGAAGAAGTATGCAAGCAGGCCCATTATTACGGCGAGGGCCGCAGGAACGAGGGAGAAGAGGGACCAGACCATGGTACGAACCGAATCGGTCACTGACGCCGGATCGATCATGGTGTTGCCCATGTCATCGGTAATCATCTTTGCACCTGCAAGACCGAGGAAAAGGGCGATGAGGGAGCCGGAGATTGCTGAGCCGAGCTTCTGGGCCATGGTTCCGGATGAGAAGATAAGACCGGTGGATGAGGTTCCGAATCTTTCGGTGGAATAGTCAGCCACGTCAGCGTACATAGACCACAGGAGCGGTGAGTAGAAACCGATTCCCACAGAGGTGAGGATTACCATTCCCACCATTACCCAGATGTAGGCCGGATCCATAGGGATGAAGAAGAAGAGTACCGAGGTGACGATGCAGATCAGGGATGCACCGATGAAGGCACCTCTCTTCGAGCCGACCATGGCGGTGAACTTAGGTGAGAGACCTCCGAAAATCATGCAGGTCACCTCGCCGAAAGCCATCAGCACGGTGTAGTTGATGATGAGACTGCCCACGGTCACATCGCCATTAAGGCAGTATGAAATCATATAACCGGCCACAGCGTAGCGGAATCCGTTGAAGAAATTGGTGCAGATTCCGGCTGCGGTAAGCAGGAGCCAAGGCTTGTTCTTGAAGAGATTCACGAACTGTGAGAAGGTGAACTTCTCGGCCCTTACCGGCTTGAGTCTTTCCTTGGTGAGGAGGCCGCAGAGGAGTGTGCCGAGGGCTGCAAGGGCACCGAGCACAGCTCCGATCACGGCATACTGGTGAGCCTCGCTTCCGCCGATCATCTTCTGCAGATAAGGGAAGGACAGCAGGGTCACAAAGCCCATTGCATAGGCGCCGACCATTCGGTAGGAGGAGAACTGGTTCTTCTCATTGTCGTCGTCGGTCATCACGCCCAGGAGAGAGCCGTAAGGCACATTCACAGCGGTGTAGACGGCCATCATCATCAGATAGAGGGTGTAGGCCCAGATGCGCTTGCCTGCAAGCCCGAAGTCCGGGGTGTAGAGCAGCAGGGCGAAAATGAGTCCGAGAGGAATGGCTCCGAAGATGAGCCAAGGCCTGTAGGTTCCCCAGCGGGACTGGGTGCGGTCTGCGAGGCTTCCCATGAGAGGGTCGGTGACCACGTCGAAGAGACGTGCCACGAGCATCAGGGCGGCTGCATCCGCGAAGGTGAGTCCGAATACGTTGGTGAAGAAGAGAGGGAAGGCGATGGACATTATCTTCCAGGTGATTCCACCCGCCGCCGCGTCACCGAGGGCGTACGCGATCTTTTCTCCTATACTGACTTTTGAGGTCGCCATATCTTGCAATTATTTTTTAAGGTTCTTGTCTATGAGTCTGTTGAGGCGCTCCACCGTGAGGCCGGTGCGTCCGCCGTCAGGCTCGGTGTTCATGCAGTAGTCCACGAGTTTGTCAACTGTAGAGGTTGCCACGTGCATGCGGGTGTCGGATGAGGCGTAGTAGATGAATACCTTGCCGTCTTCGTCTGCAATCCATCCGTTTGCGAAGGTTACGTTCATAACGTCGCCGATGAACTCCTCGCCGTCAGGGGCGATGAAGAAGCCGGCAGGCTCTGCGATGACCTTTGCAGGGTTGTCGAGGGCGGTCATATACATATAAAGTACATACCTGAGACCGGATGCACAGCCGCGTACGCCGTGTGCCAGGTGAAGCCATCCCTTGGAAGTCTTGATAGGGTGCGGACCCTCACCGTTCTTTACCTCTGTGATCTTGTGGTATGCGCGGTAGGAGATGATCTCCTCCTTGGTAACCACTGCATTGGTGATGTCATCCACGAGGCCCCAGCCGATTCCGCCACCCTTTCCTGTGTCGATGAAACCGTCCTGAGGACGAGTGTAGAGGGCGTACTTGCCGTCCACGAACTCCGGATGGAGCACCACATTACGCTGCTGTGAGGTGGACTGAAGGTCAGGAAGACGCTCCCAGTTCACGAGATCCTTGGTTCTTGCGATGCCGCAGGCTGCAGTAGCAGAAGAGAGGTCTGACTCGTGGTCGTGGTCCTTGCGCTCCACGCAGAACAGACCGTAGATCCAGCCGTCCTCGTGGCGGGTGAGACGCATGTCATACACGTTGGTGGCAGGCTCGCCGTACTCTGGCATGGTGATGGGACGGTCCCAGAAACGGAAGTTGTCCACTCCGTTCGGGCTCTCTGCCACGGCAAAGAATGACTTGCGGTCGGCAGCCTCTACGCGCACTACGAGGACGTACTTGTCCCCCCATTTGATTGCACCGCTGTTGAAGGCTGCATGGATGCCGAACCTCTCTTCGAGATACGGGTTGTCATTCTTGTCGAGGTCGTATCTCCAGAAAAGGGGAGCGTGTTCGCCTGTCAGGATTGGGTATTTATATCTTTCGTATACGCCATTTACGTATACAGGCTCATTCTTTCTTGTAAGGAGTGCCTCGTGTTTTTCAGTGAGGTCTCTGAGCTTTTCTTCGAAGGTCATTATTTCGGTCCGTTATTGTAGATTGATTCAAGAGTGTAGTTCGGGTCGGTGGTGTTGGTTGCCTTGACCATGATGTCTATGATCTCCTTCGAGTGGCCGATATATGCACCGGTCGCATGGTTGATGTATGCGTGGTGCTCTGCTCCGAAGCCCTCGCTGCCGTTATCCCAGACAAAGGCCGGGATGCCGAAGGTCTTGGCGCACTTGAAGTTATACTCCATGTAGTACTTGTAGAACTTCCAAGCTGTTGTGTTGCTGTAATCGCGCATGCTGCAGCCGCACTCTCCCATGTAGACAGGTATGCCCTTGGCCACAAAGTTTGAGTAGAGCTTCGCATAGACATCCCTGAGTTCCTTCTCTCCGCCGCCCCACTGGTCGTATTTGCCGGTGGCTGCGGTGTGGCCCCACTGCTCCCACTGGGCTTCGCCGAGGGTGTAGTTGTACGGGTCGTAGCAGTGTACTGCAAGCATGGTGTGCTGTGCCGGGTCGGTAGGGAGGACATAGGCGTTGATGAAGCTCGGGCTTGCGCAGTAGGTCGGACAGCCCAGCCAGCGGGTGGCGTTGTTGCCGCCGGTAGCGCGGACTGCATCCACGAAGGTCTGGTTCCATTCGTTGAGAATCCTGGCCTGCTGGTAGGAATTGGCGCTGTTGCCCCACTTACCGTCGTTGATCTCATTGAAGCCTTCGAAGATCAGGTAATCGCCCTCGTTCTTGAACTCATTTGCGATATTGGTCCATACGCCGGTTATCTGCTCCTTGACCTTGGCGTTGACGTTTGCGTTGGTGGTAGCCTCCATGATGTTCTGCCAGCGGTGTCCCATCGACTCGCTGCCGAGGTAGTGGTCCTCGTCGTGGTGGGTGTTGATAATCACATTGAGGCCGGCGTCGCGGGCCCAGCCTACGACCTCCTTGATGCGGTTCATCCAGGTCTCGTCAATCTTGTAGTCCGGTGCCGGGCCTATGGTCTTAAGCCAGGTGATAGGGATTCTGATGCTGTTGAAACCTGCACTGCGAAGTCCTGTGAAGGTACTTCTGGTGCACTCGCCGTTGCCCCAGACTGTCTCTGAAGGCCAGAGGAACTTGTCGCCGGCTCCGGCGTAATTGTAGAAGGCATCGAAGTGGTTGCCCATGTTCCAGCCCAGGCCGAGTTTCTTAGCCATCTTCCATGGCTCGCTGCCGTCATCTGTCGGGGTGACATCCTCTGGTACCGGTGGAAGCGGTGCCTCTTTGGTTGTGAAGGAAACGCTTGCCATGGCTGCGCCTTCCTGGTTCTGCTTGAAGCCGAGAACGACTCCGGCAGGTACTGTTACTGTATATTTTGTGCCGTCCTCAAGTCCTTCGAGTTTGACGATGAGGTCGGTGTTGTATGCTCCAACTGATACTATGGTCGCTTCTGGGGTGACGCTTACCTGCGCCTTGTTTTCCTGAGGGCATTTGACGTTCTGGTCATAGGTGAACACGACTGAAAGAGTCGTTGCGACCTCGGTTTCTCCTTCAGCAGGAGTGGTGCTCACCAGTTTCGGTCCTTCGACCTTGGTTGATGGCTTATCGGTACCTCCTCCGCATGACACGAATGCTGCAGTCAGGAGCGATAAGAAAAGAATTGGTGTTTTTTTCATTTTAAATATAAAAATGGGCGGCGACACGGCTGCCGCCGCCCATATTGATATTAGAGAAGAGCAATCTTGGTAATCGTGTAACCGGTGCCGCAAACTACGAGACCGCCGGCTGTGGTAAGCTGGGTGAGGTCATCGGCACTGAGTGTCACGCTGACCTTGGTGTCGGCAGGGGTGACGGTTATATTGCCGTCTCCGTCTGCGTTAGGGAATGTCTTCGTGGTAGGGAGAGCAGCCCAGCTGCCGTTGCCGAAACGGATCTGGCCGCCTGATGCTACAGTGATGTAGGCAATCAGCTGCTGACCGACTTCTACGGTCGTAAAGTCGTAGCCGCCCCATGAGAGAGCGGTGACAGCGCCACCATCCCAGGTAACCTCAGACACACCTTCCCAGAGGGTCTTCTCCTGAGGGATTTCGGTGATGAGCTGGACCTCGGTGATTTCGTATCCGTGACCGCAGATCACCATGCCGTTGCCGGCTACGAGTGCCTCGATGTCGGCCTTGGTGAGGGTGTGGATCATGACGTCGCCGTCAAGATCTGCTTCGCCTTTGCCGAATCTTTCAACCCATGATGGGATTGCAGCCCAGTTGCCGTCACCTACGCGCATCTGTGCATAACCTGCAGCTTCGATCTTGTTGTAGTAGATCACGAGGCTGGTGCCAGGAACAACCTTAGACCAGTCGAATGCACCGTATGCGAGTGCGCTGAGAGCCTTGTTGCCAGGAGCGTCAAGCCATGGGTCGTCATCGTTCCATGCGACTTTCTGTGAACCCTTGTAGATGGTCTGGATGTTGCGCTCGAGGAGAACCTCGATCTGCTCAGGCTGGGTCTCGGTGTCGCCGTTGTAGAGGACGAACTTGAGGTCGTACATACCTATCTTGAGCCAAGGCATTGCGAAGGAGATCTCGTCGTCCTTGCGCATCACGTACTTGGTAACCTTCTCAGTTCCGACATAAATGCTCTCGACGAGGTTCATGTTGACACCCTTGAGTGTTACGAGTTCGCCGATGTGCTGTCCTGCAGGACGCTCGGATACGATTACGAGAGAGTGATAGTTGACCTGGATTGCATCGGGAGCCTTGACAGTCTCGCCGTTAGCGAGGGTGAGCACGAGTGCACCGCTGACTGCGGTTGCGTCGGTGATGATGGAGAGACCGGTTGCGGTCTGGTCCTTGATCTCCACAGCCTTGCCGCCGAGAGTTGCGCTTACGATGAGGTCGAGGTCTGTACCGGTAACCTTGATAGGCTCGTCACCCGCGTAAAGTTCCGTAGGGGTAACTGCGGTAATGGTAGGGTGAACTGTGGTGAAATTGGTAACTACGGTGCTCTCGTTTGCGAGGCTGAGGGTAAGCTCGCCCTCGACAGCCTTTGCAGTGATGTCCACAACGATCTCTTTGTCGGAGGTGGTGCTGAAGGTAAGGTTGTCAGCGCCTTCGCAGGAAACCTTGGTCACAAGGTCAAGGTTGGTACCGGTAACGGTGAGCTTGCCGCCCGCCTTTACAGGAGAAGGGGCAACCTTGGTTACGGTAGGCATGACAGCGGTGAATTCACCTGCCTTGTACTCCTTGTCAGCGTAGGAAACAGCCTTGTATTCGCCTTCCTTTGCAGTTGCAGGGAGGGTGAATTTGAAGGACTTGTTGTCCTCAGCGACAGTGAGGTCGGTAACCTCGGCTCCGTCGAATACCACCTTCTTGATCATGTCGAGGTGTGCACCCTTGACGGTGATCTCAGCGCCGGCCTTGAGGGCAGCCTTTGCGTTTGCGGTCACGGTAGGCTCGCCCATCACGAGCTCTTCCTTGGAGTAGAAGAGGCTCTCGATCTCCTCCTTGTCGGAAAGGATGATCACGCCGGTGACAGCGGTTGAAGGGATGACCACCTCGGCCTCGTGGCGGGTTGCGCCTTCGAGAACCTCAACTTCCTCGCCACCTTCGAAGATGACTGCCTTGATGAGATCCATGTAGGTACCCTTGAGCTTGATGGTCTCGCCTGGGAAGTTAACTGCCTTTGCGGTGAAGCCGTCGAATACGATAGGCTCCTTGTAGGTAAGCTCTGACTTGGTCTTGAGCTCCTTGCCGTCGCTGGTCTTGAGAGTTACATAGCCAACCTCAGGAGCCTCGATGTCGAGAACGATCCTGATCTGGCTGGTCTTGCCGGATTCAACGACCTCGATAGCTGAGCCGGTGATAGGCTCCATGCCAGGCACATTGACTTCGGTGACCTTGTCGAGGTTTGAACCGTAGAAAGTCACGGTACTTCCGCGCATTGCAGGGTTCGGGCCGAAGGAAGCGAGGGTAACCGCAGTACTGCTGTACTGAGCGGTGTCAAGCTCCTCCTGGCAGCTCACAACTGTGAGGACTGCAGCGCAGAACAATGCTGAAAGTTTGAGTATTTTGTTCATGATGTTTCTTGTTGATTAGCGTACAGGGACTGCGCGGATGTTATCGATGTAGAACTCTGGAGTGCAAGGAGTGCCCTCATCGCCACTCTTTCCACCTGCGAAGAAGAGCTCGAGGTTTGCGAATGACTCAGGAGTAAGGGTGCCTGTTGCGGCGTTGCCATCCCAGTAGTATGTGAATGAGGAGAATGGGAAGGTAACGGTAACCCACTCATTGTTGGTATCGTAGCTGCCGGTAGCTGCCCAAGGCCTCCACAGATAGCGTGGGAGGGATACATCGGCATTGTTGAAGTAGGTGTTGTTACAGCCTGCGAGAGTGTTGCCGTAGATATCCTTCACGCCGGCGTTGCCGTTGGAAACGAGGGTCACGTCAGAGAAGATGATCTGCATAGGACAGCCGGTCCAAGGCTTGTCAGCAGGAATCCTGATCTCGAACTTGATGCACATGTTCTTGAAGTTGGAGAAGTCCACGATGTCGCACAGACGCCTTCCGTCCCAGGTGCCGTAATCCTCAGGATCCTGCCAGTTGCCAGCCCAGTACTCGAAGTGGCATTTTGCGTCATGCCAGTCGCCGCCGTCTGCGGTGAAGTTCTCGCCGTAAAGTTTGAGGCAGTTTCCGCTCACACCACCCTCGACGAGATCGGCTCCATGCCAGCCCTTGTTGGCTGTGTACAGTCCGTTGGTTCCGTCGAAGTCGAAGAGGAGACCGCGGTTGTCATTGTACCAGAAACCGGACTGCGCGATGCCGGAACCGGTGGTGACCTTTACGCGGCCAGGCTGTGCGCCTGCAGGAACCTTGACCTTCATCTCGGTAAGGCTTGCAATCTGGATGTCGCTGTGAGGTACTTCCGCACCTGCGAACTCGACCTTGATTTCGCTGCCGGCCTTCTCATAGAAGTAGTTGCCGTAGATGCTTACCCATTCGCCCGGAGCTGCATACTCGAATGACATTTCCTGTACCCTTGGTGCAGGAGGGAGCACGCGGAATGCATGGGTTACGGTGTCCTTTGCGGATGTGATGAAATAGATCTGGTCGGTCTCGACCTCAGCCATGGTCTTAGGGACAGACACGAGAAGGGTGTTGTCGGTGATGTAGCTGGTGTTGAGGATCGCCTTCTGGTCGTTGAAGAAGATTTCGTGCACGCTGCGGAGGTTCTCTCCGAGGATGCAGACGGTCTCTTCCATGAATGCCTGCTCGATTGCGACACCGGTGTCTACATACCTTACACCGAAGATGGTAGGTACGCCGGAGGTTGGCCTGAAGCGGTCAGGATAGTCGACATTTTCGCAAGATGCGAAGCCGGCGGTCATGGCTGCTGCGAGCAGGATATTGATGTATTTTCTGATATTTTTCATTGTGCCTGCGGATTAGAAGTTGTACTTGTAGGTTTCACGTACATTGATTTCGTCAACCTCTGCATCTGAAGCCATGTTCTTGTTGAAGACCACGTCCTCGGTAGGGAATGGGAGGGTGAAGCTTTCGAGGGTGATGTTAGGAGCGTCCGCGTCACCCTTGACGCCGTCCTTTCCGTACCATACCTGACGCTGTGCGCCTTCGATCCAGCCCATGACACCGTCACCATTGGCATTTGGTTCGGTGAGGAGGTCGATGTCCCAGGTGCCTTCCTCGAAATAGTACTTGTATACATCACCGAGGTTGGTGAAGGTGGATCTCTTCTGAGCCTTGAGTTCTGCGATTACGACCTCTGGCTGCCAGTATGCGCGGCGTACGAAGTCGTACCAGTAGTCTCCCTCGCCGGAGAGCTCGAGACGGCGCTCCTTCCAGATGAGTTCCTTGGTTACACTGGTGAGAGGATCTGCACCTGCACGGCTGCGAACCTCGTTCACAGCTGAGAGAGCTGCACCGTTGTCAGTATCGACTACTGCCTCTGCATATACGAGGTAGATGTCGGCGAGGCGGAGGATGTGGGTAGGGAGCTGGTATGCCATACGGTCAGCAGGGACACCGACACCTGCGATGTGGTCTGCATCGTTGCCGTAGCAGTGCTTTACGCAGTTTGCTCCGGTCTGGCACTGCATCTGTCCAGGACCGCCCTTGCCGTATTTCTCATCGAAGAGGAACTTGATGAAATCGAATCCACCCTTGTCGGTCCAGAAATACTCATACTTGTCGCCTGCCATCATCATGCTGGCCTTGCGGCGGGTGTCTTTCTCGTTGGCGCGTGCTGCAGGATCGTCGGTAGCCTTCACACCGAAAGCGAGCTGGAGGTCGACTGATGGACCGCCCCAGCCACCCCACAGGTCGCCGTGGTCACCGAAACCATCCATCTGGATGTCGCCCTGGAGTGAGTTCTGGCGGGTCCACTGGGTACCGGAAACGGTCCAGTTCCAGCTGATGAGGTTCTCGCCTGTCTGGTTGAATACCTTAGGGTCGAGACGGAAAATGTCAGAATACTTAGGGGTGAGCCTGCGTCCGGAGTTGTCGATCACGTCCTTTGCGCAGTCAGCTGCGTTTTTGAGATCCTCTGCGTTGAGTGAGCCGCCAAGACCGGCCTTGGTGAGGTAGACCTTTGCGAGGAGAGCCTCAGCTGCATAGTAGTCGACGCGGTTGTAGACACCGATCTGCGGATCCTTAGGAAGGAGTTCCATGGCCTTCTCGAGGTTCATGATGATGTACTCGTAGACATTTGCCTTGGTAACCTTCTTCACATTGTTGTACTCGCCGGTTCCGAGGAGGTCTGAGTTGTCGTGAATGATAGGAACTTCACCGAAGCTCCTTACGAGGAAGAAGTATGCGAGAGACTTGAGGGTGAGACACTCACCGATAGCCTTGTTCTTTGCAGCCTGTGAAGGTCCCTCGGAAGCGAGGATGTTCTTGATCACAGTGTTGCAGTGTGCGTTCACTGACCAGAGTGAGTAGGACATGTTCATGAGGTCCTGATCAGTACCGTTGGCAGTGAGGCTGAGATATGGGGAATTGCCCCAGTACATGTTGCCGGACATTACCTCTCCGACCTTGATGAAACCTCTCTGGAAGTCATACCAAGGAGAATTGTAGAGATAGTTGATGCCCTGCTCGACCTGTGCATCCGTCTTGTAGAAGTTGGATGTGTTGTAGTTGTCGACAGTTGGTCTGTTGAGGAATTCGGTGCAGGATGCAAGGCAGAGAGCCGCGCCTGCTACGATGATACCTTTTATAATATTCTTCATATTGCAATCCTCCTTGATTAGAATGTGATGTTGAGACCACATGAGTAGGTGGTAGGAGAAGGATAACGTCCATTATCCACACCGAAGGTCATACCGGTAGCATCCTGGGTGCTTGCGCCGACCTCAGGGTCAAAGCCGCGGTACTTGGTGAAGGTGTAGAGGTTCTGGATGTTCACATAGAGACGGATGTTCTCGATCTTCGCCTTCTGAATCAGCTCCTTAGGCAGGTTGTAGCCGAGGGAGATGTTCTTGATTCGGAGATATGAACCATCCTCGATGTAACGGGTGCTGACGCGGTCGTTGTCGTTAGGGTCAGTGATAGTAGGACGCGGAGTCTTGGTGTTAGGGTTGGCAACGGTGACATTGTTGATGTCGTTGTACCAGTTGTCAGAGTAAACGCCGTCCTTAGGTACGAGCTGAGCCCTGTCTGCGATGCTCTTGTGCTGGTTGGTCCATGGGCTGTTCATGTGGACGAGACCGTTGAAGCCCTGGCCGAGGAGGGTGTAGTTGAATACCTTGTTTCCTACTGAACCTGCGAGGAAGATGCTTGCGTCGAAGTTCTTGTAGCGGAAGCTGTTGTTCCAGCCGAAGGTGAAGAGTGGGAGCGGAGAACCGATGTTGGTACGGTCATTCTCGTCGATCTTGCCATCCTCGTTCACATCCTTGAACTTGAGGTCGCCTACCCAAACGGTAGTGTTGCGGTCGAAGGTAACGCCGTCCTTAGGATACTTCTCTGCACGTGGAGAGTTCTCGATATCCTCAAGTGAAGTGTAAACGCCCTCGACTACATAGCCGTAGAAGCCATAGAGAGGCTCACCGATCTTGGTGGTGCTGATCACGTCGCTCCACTGGCCATAACCTACGAGAGCTGCGTTCTCGGTGCCGTCGAGTGCGACGAGCTTGTTCTTGTTGAAGGAGATCTGGAAGTTGGTGTCCCAGTTGAAGTTCTTGGTAGCCACCGGATGAGCGTCGAAGGTGAACTCGAGACCCATGTTCTGGATGGTACCGTAGTTGCCCTTAGGTGCTTCGAGAACAGATGAACCATTACCCTGGGTACCCATGTATGAAGGGAGCTGCATGCTCATGAGCATATCTGAGGATACCTTGTTGTAGAGGTCGATGGTGATGTTGTACTTGTTCTCGAGGAAACCGAGGTCGAGACCGATGTTGAGCTGCTGCTGCTTCTCCCAGCGCACTGCGGTGTTAGGGATGTTTGCAGGACGGTAGCCCTGGCCGAATGCTGAAGGCATGGTGCTGATTCCTGCGCCCCATGCGAAGCCGCCTATGTTGGAGTTACCGGTCTGGCCCCAGCCGAGACGGAGTTTACCGTTGCTCAGAACCTTCTTTGCGTTCTCCATGAACTTCTCGTTGCTGAACTTCCATGATCCTGCGAAAGAGTGGAAGCCTGCCCAGCGGTTATCAGGACCGAAGTTTGATGAACCGTCATAACGGAAGGTGTAGGTGAGGAGGTAGCGGTCTGCGTAGTTGTAGGTCCAGCGGGTGAAGACGGAAGCCATTGCTGCAGAGCCGAAGCCGCTGCCGACAGTGAATGACTTAGGGTCACCGAGGGATACGTTGTGAACGTCGTCGGAAGAGAGGCCTGTGCTGCCGCCGCTGAGGTAGTTCCAGCTGGACTCCCACATTTCCTGGCCGACCATGCCGGTCACGTGGTGGTCGCCGAATGACTGTGCCCAGGTGAGGTAGTTCTTGAGCTGCCAGAACATGTTGCTGTTCTTCTGGTAGTTCATAGAGTTGACCTTGCTCTGATAAGCGCCGAGGTCGATGATCGGTCTGTAACGCTCTGCATCAGAGTGGCTGGTATCGAAACCGATCTCGGTACGCCAGGTGAAGTGCTTGATCGGAGTGAGCTCTGCATAGAGGTTTCCGGTCAGTTTCTGACGCTTGAGGACGTTGGTGTTGAGCATTGCGAGAGCGACAGGGTTCTTGTTTGAGTAACCCTCGCGGACTACTGTAGAGTAGTTGCCATCGATGTCGTATACAGGAATGTCAGGGAGAGAGGTGAGGGAGTAGAAGATCACACCCTCGCCGCCGTCTGCGAGCTTAAGGTTATCCTTGGTGTTAGCGTAGGTTGCGCTCACACCGAGCTTGAACCACTTCTTGAGCTGGGCATCCACATTGGTGCGGATGCTGAAACGCTGGAAGTCGGAACCGATGATGGTACCCTGCTGGTCCATGAAGGAACCTGAGACATAGTACTGAACCTTGTCGGTACCGCCGGTAGCGCTGAGCTGGTGCTGGTGCTGGAATGCGGTGCGGAACACCTCATCCTGCCAGTTGGTACCCACGCCGAGGAGGGACGGGTCTGCATATGCAGGATCCGGGCTGCTGATTTCGCCGATTGCAGCCATGTCGTTGTAGTACTGTGCGAACTCGCGGAGGTTCATCATGTCCAGACGCTTGTTCTGGCGGCTGACAGCGAACATACCGTCGTAAGAGAACTTAGCCTCTCCGGCCTTGCCGTGCTTGGTGGTGATGATTACGACACCGTTTGCACCCTGTGCACCGTAGATCGCAGTTGCGGATGCATCCTTGAGGATTTCCATGCTTACGATATCGGCAGGGTTGATGGTGGAGAGAGGTGAGATTGTTGAAACCTTACCGTTGCCGAGTGCGTCACCGAGACCGAAGTCTGCGCCGGAAGCACCGCCGCCCTGAACGATGACACCGTCGATCACGTAGAGAGGCTCTGCATTTGCATTGACTGTAGCCTGGCCACGGACGCGGATGGATGAAGATGAACCAGGAGCACCTGAAGTCTGTACAGAGCTTACACCGGCTGCACGACCCTGGAGGGACTGGTCGAGTGATGTGATGACAGAGCCTTTGAGGTCGGATTCCTTCATTGATACGGATGAACCGGAGAGGTCGGACCTCTTCATGGTACCGTAACCAACGACTACAACCTCATCGAGGAGCTGGCTGTCGTCTTCGAGAGTGAAGTTGTAGACATCACGGTCGTCAATGACGAAAGCCACTGTCTTGTAACCGATTGAAGACACTTCCACAGCTGTACCGACTTTGCCGGTGAATGTGAAGTTACCATCCAGATCGGTGATGACACCATTGTTGGTGCCTGTCTCGAGGATGCTTGCGCCGATGACGGCCTCGCCCTTTGCGTCAACGACGGTACCGGAGATCTTCTTCGAAGTCTGGGCCATCATTGTGACGCATGCGAGCAGCATCACGAGAGAAGTAATAAGCTTACTTTTCATTGGATTGGATTAAAGTGGTTATTGATATATAGTGAGTTTATTTTGTTAAACTGTCGAGGAATTCTTCCCTGAGTGTCTGCCATTGGAGGATTTCCCACATGCCATGGCCGCATCTGGGCGAAACGTACCATTTCTTCGGGCAGTTCAGCAGGTTGTACTCTGAGAAGTTGGTGTGCGGCGGGCAGGTCGGATCCTGGAGGCCGAAGGCCATGAAGGTCGGGCACTCGACTCTGTCCATGAAATTCTTCACGTCGAAGTAGCTCAGCATGATGAAGAGTTCCTCGTGGTCGATACCCTGCCTGTCAGCCTCTTCGAAGACCTCCCACACAGGCCACCATACGATCTGGGAATAGTGGCGGTAGTCTCCGAGGAACGGCACTGCAGGGGCGATGCCGCTGATGCGTTTGTCGAGTGCTGCGCTGATGAAGGTGAATGCACCTCCCTGGCTTTCTCCGCGTGCGTATATATTATCGGTATCGACGCAGTCGAGCGAACATACGAGGTCGATGGCCCTGATTACGTCGCAGAATGCTCCTCTGTAGTAGAAATTCTCCTTGGAGTCGAGGCCGCGGTCGATCCAGCGGTCCTGGCCTTTCTTGAAGATGCCCTGGTCGCGCACGCTCACGAGGAACTGCACCTTGTCCGGATTTGATGACGGATCGAACCAGAAAGGCTCGGCTCCGTAGCCCATATATTCTATATAGGTAGTGTAGCGGCCTTCCTTTGCCGGCATGCAGAGGTAGCCTCCGATCTTGCCGCCGTTCCAAGAGTCCGCCTCCACGATGTAGCTTTTGCGGATGTCGTTGCTGTGCTCTTCGTCGAGGGTGAGCTTCAGGTTCAGGTCCACTGCGGCGAGCTCGCTGAGAGTCTGCTCCCAGAATGCATCGAAGTCAGGCTGCCTGTCGGCCGGGGACTCAATCTTCTCAGGCTCGATTCCGATGTTGAAAGCCGGATAGCGGTATTCTCCCGCCGAGAGGTTGACCTGGTAGAAGCCCGGCTCGAGGCCCTCGAATGAGAGTTCTGCGACAGCCTTGCCGTTCTTTCCGGTCTTGACCGATGCACCTGTGCTCAGGACGGTGTCCCTTTCGTACATGAGGGTAAGGTCCTTCACCAGGTCGAGAGTGACGTTCACTTCGCTGCCTGCCGGTGCGTACACATTGACTGCGAGTTCGCGCGGTTCGTCAATGTACATCCAGTCGTGCTGCATCTCCACCTCGAGCCTGGTAGCGTCCGCGATGCGGGCATTGGCTTCCCTGATGAGGCTGACCGTGCTGTCGTCGGCATACACGGAGTTGAGGCCCTGCTGCTCCTGTGCAGGATCGCCGCAGAAGTCATCTCCTTCCTGCCACCAGATGCTGTCCGGGTTCTGGTTTGCGAATCCGCCCCAGCCCCAGAAGTTGCAGCCGGCGAGCAGGCCGTCTTCAGCGGCGCTCTGTGCGACTCTGTTGAAAACATAGGAGTAGTATGCGTCGCGGCCGCTAGTCGGGGTGCCCTTGGCGAATTCGAAATTGTCGCGCGGATAGCCGAACTCCTCGATTACTACGGGCTTGCCGTAGATGTAGCCGAGTTTCAGATGCTCGTCGATATATTTTCCGGTCTCTTCGATGGCTGCGTCAACGCCTTCCGCAACATTGCCTTCCTTAACCCAGCCCCAGTTGTAAGGCCAGATGTGGATGGTGATGTAGTCGATGTCCTTGCAGTCGTTCACCCTCTTGCAGAGGTCCATGTCGATCTCGCAGCCCATCTTGCCTTCGTTGCCGGTGCTGACCATGTGGATCGGGTCGATGCTCTTGATGAGTGCGGCGGTGTTGTGGATGTACTCCACGAAAGCGTCTCTGACGGCTGGATCCGAGCTGAAGCAGCGCGGTTCGTTGCTGATCTGCCAGCTGAAGATAGCCTTGTGGTCCTTGAAAAGGCTGACGATGCTGCGGATGTAATCGTGGCTGAGGGCTACTGCGGTCTCGTTGGTGGTGAACTGTGAAACCCTCTCCATGTAGGCCGGGTAACTGTCATTCTTCGGATCCGGGGTCTTGCCCAGTCCGGCTTTCTCGAGATAGTCTCCGAAACCGTATGACCATTCCCAGGCGTTGTTGAGGAAGAGCACGGCGTACATGTTCCTTGCCGCCATCTCGTCAAGGGCGGTCTTGAGGTTTCCGAGGTCCTCGCCTTCGGTTGCGAGTACGCGCAGATTGTTCACGCCGAGCGCGCGCAGCGTGTCGAGTTCCGCGCGGAGACGGTCTATGTCGCATCCGGCGAGCCTTCCGGCGTACCAGAGGTTGGTGCCGACGAAGTGCGACGAAACGCCGTCAACGACGATTCTCCTGTCCTGGATAGACGGAAAACCGGCCTCTGAGGTGCATGAGAGCATGCTTACGCAGAGAACCAGGACCAAAAAGAGTCTTTTTGCAAATGTTTGAAACACGTGTCTGAAAATGTGGTTAATTAACAACAGCAAAGTTAGACAGAGTGCCGTGGTCAAACAAATACAATTTTGTCAAAAGATAATGTAGTTTTTGCGAAGTCTATACAATGACCTTGTTCTTCTTGTACACGGCACGGAAATCTTTCGGTGTCATTCCCTTCTTCGCCTTGAAGATCCTGTTGAAGTTGGAGAGGTTGTTGAAGCCCGAAGAATAGCAGATCTCGGAGATGTTCTGGGTGGTGTCCACGAGGGCTCTCGCGGCGTGTCCGAGCTTTATGTCGGTTATGTACTCTGTGATTGTCTTATGGGTGCGGAGCTTGAAGAAGCGGCTGAATGCCGTAGGACTCATGCCCACCATGGTGGCCAGCTCGTCCAGGGTGATCTGTTCTGCGAAATGGTCGGCTATGTAGTTCTTCACGGTCAGGATGCGGCGGCTCTCCCTCTCGATAGAGCTGTTGGCGAAAGTGTTGCTGGACAGCACTTTAGGGTCATATTTGGAGAGGTGGTAGAGCATCACCAGGAAGTTGGTGAACTGGATGAATCCATCCTTTTCATCTGCAAGGGTGTCGAGGATGTTGTAGACCTTCATGATGGCCTCCTGCGGGAAGGAGATACCGTGGCGCGCCTTCTCGAACATCTTTTTGATCGAGTGAAACTGGTTCTTCTCCAGCATGTCTGCGGTAAGCAGTTCCGGCGAGAACTGGATGGTTATCTCCCTGATGTTCTTCGACTGGCAGTTGCCCTGGTTCCAGACGTGTTCAAGGTTTTCGTTGCCCACGAGCACAAGATCGAAGTCCCCGATGGTCTCGATGTTATCGCCGATCACCCTTTTCACGCCGGCGGCATTCTGAACATAGTTCAACTCGAATTCGCGGTGCCTGTGCATCGGGTAGGTGAATTCAGATTTGTGTCTTTCGACGATATTGAAGCAGTCTTTGTCGGACAGATTAGAGATTTCGGTAATAATGTTTTCCATATTCTAAGATTTTCCGCTACAAAATTATATTATTTTATGAAATATTGATACAATTATGACGAGTTTTTTCATTGCGGCATGTTCTATCCCCTAATTGACTATATTTGTATTGTATATGTACAATAGCTCAGCAAATTACGCAGATGAGTTCCAGGCGGAACTCCGCGACGACATTCTCCGGTTCTGGACGGGCCGCATGACGGACCCGTCGGGCGGTTTCTATTCCCGTATGGACGGCGAGGGGCACCTTTGTCCCGATGATCCGAAGGGAGCAATCCTCAACGCGCGCATCCTGTGGACTTTTTCTTCAGCATACCGTGTAACCGGGGATCCTTCATATCTCGAGGCGGCCAAAAATGCAAAGGACTATATCGAAGCCCATTTTGTCGACCGCGAATTCGGCGGAATCTATTGGAGCCTCACTCCGTCCGGCGAGCCGCTGGACACCAAGAAGCAGTACTATGCGATCGCTTTCGCTGTCTACGGCATGGCGGAGTACTACCGTGCCTGCGGGGACGGGGCGGCGCTGGAAACGGCGAAAGAACTCTACCGCAGCATCGAGGAACATAGCTACGATGCCGTGGACGGGGGCTATCTCGAGGCTTCCACCCGCGACTGGCAGCCTATCGGAGATATGCGCCTTTCGGAGAAGGACCAGAACGATGCCAAGACCATGAATACCCATCTCCACATACTCGAGGCCTACACCGGCCTCTACCGTGTGTGGAAGGATGAGACCCTCGGGCTCAGGCTGAAAGAGCTGATAGAAATCTTCCTCGACAGGATGACTGCTTCCAGCGGACACCTGCTGCTTTTCTTCGACGAGAAGTGGAATCTCCACGGAGAGATGGTTTCCTATGGCCATGACATCGAGGCTTCTTGGCTGCTCTGCGAAGCTGCAGAAGTTCTGGGAGACGAGGCTCTCCTGGAGCGCACCCGCAAAGTCTGCGTCAGGATTGCTGAGGCTGCCATGGAAGGCTTCAGCAGGACCGGCGGCATGATCTACGAATATGACCCGGCCAAGGGCCACAGGGATGCCGACCGCCACTGGTGGGTGCAGGCCGAGACCGTGGTGGGCTGCAGAAACATGTATCAGCTCACAGGTGATCTCAAGTGGCTGGAAGCCGAAGTTGCCGCCTGGACCTTCATAAAAGACAATATCATATGCCCGGACGGGGAATGGTACTGGAGCCGCCGCGAAGACGGAACTGCCAATACCACCGATGACCGTGCAGGATTCTGGAAATGTCCGTATCATAACGGCCGCATGTGCCTTGAAATGATAGAAAGACTTGCTGATGAATAGATTTTACAGATCTCTGGCGGCTGTGGCTCTTCTGGCTGCCGCATCCTGCTCGCGCGTTAGTTGCGACTTCCGTATAGCCGACGGCACCAAGGTGCGTCTGGAGCCTATCAGCGAAAGTATAATAAGGGTATGCGCCGTACCGGAGGGGACGGCTTTCTCAAAGAAGCAGTCTCTCTGCGTGCTGCCTCATGGAAAAGTGGAGTACAGCCTCATCCGCACGGATTCGACGGCTGTACTGAGCACTGCAAAGCTTACGGCGACGCTCTCGCTGAAGGACGGAAAGGTGGTTTTTGAAGATGAGAACGGGCAGGTGCTCAGCCGCGAGGATTCCCGCAGTTTCGCACCGATCAGTGTGGAGGGTACCGATGCCTGGACAGTACGCCAGGTGTTCGAGTCTCCCGAGGACGAGTCCTTCTGGGGACTCGGACAGCATCAGGCTGACGAGTGGGACTACAAAGGCCGCAACGAGGAACTATACCAGTACAACACCAAGATTTCTGTGCCGTTCATAGTCTCCAGCAGGGGCTACGGCATACTCTGGGACAGCTATTCCTTCTGCCGCTGGGGTGATCCGCGCGATTACTTCCAGCTCGGGGAGGTTTTCAAACTCTACGACAGAAACGGTGCGGAAGGCACTCTTTCGGGCATTTATACTGCCGCAGACGGGTCGGAACTCGTGCGCGGCGAAACAGCCCTGAATCAGGAATTCCTCATCGAACCGGAACTGGCTATGGTGCAGGGCGCCCCCGAAGACTTCAACTTCCAGGGCTCCCATGTCCTCTTCGACGGTTATCTCGAGCCGTCTGAGAGCGGCCTCTTCCGCTTCCTCTTATACTATGCCGGCTACACCAAGGTGTTCCTGGACGGTGTGGAAGTCGTTCCGACCATCTGGAGAACCGCATGGAATCCTAACAGCCACAAGTTCGAGTGCAATCTCGAGGAGGGCCGCAGGCACCATCTCACTATCAGCTGGGAGCCTGACGGCGGCGTCTCCTACTGCGCACTCAAGGTGCTCCCTCCTGTGTCGGAGGAAGAGCAGGGCAAGATGTCCTGGTGGGGCGAGATGCAGGATCAGATTGACTATTACTTCGTGGCCGGAGGCAGTCCGGACGGCGTCATAAAGGGCTACCGCCAGCTTACCGGCAAGGCGCCTATCATGCCGAAATGGGCTATGGGCTACTGGCAGTGCCGCGAGCGCTATCGCAGCCAGGAGGAGATCCTTGCAACCCTCACCGAAATGCGTCAGAGGCATATTCCGGTGGACAACATAGTCCAGGACTGGCAGTATTGGGCCGATGACCAGTGGGGCAGCCACGAGTTCGAACCGTCCCGTTTCCCGGATCCGCAGGCCATGGTCGACAGTATCCACAGCCTGGGTGCCCGCTATATGATTTCCGTGTGGCCGAAGTTCTACACCGGCACCGAACACTTCCGTGAACTTGACGAAAAGGGCTGGATCTACCAGACCGCAGTACGCGACAGCATAGAAGACTGGCTGGGTTACCAGCAGTCTTTCTACGACGCCTACGCCAAAGGGGCCCGTGAACTTTTCTGGAAGCAGATGAACGAACATCTCTTCTGCCTCGGTGTGGACGCATGGTGGATGGACGCCAGCGAACCTAATATCCACGACTGCACGGACATGGACTACCGCAAGGCAATGTGCGGCCCTACCGCGCTCGGTCCTTCGACACAATACTTCAACGCATATGGCCTCATGAACGCCCAGGCCATCTGGGAAGGCCAGCGCAAGGCGGCACCTGACCAGCGTGTGTTCCTGCTCACCAGAAGCGGATTTGCCGGCCTGCAGCGCTATTCGACAGCCTCCTGGAGCGGCGACATCGGCACCCGCTGGGAGGATATGAAGGCCCAGATCAGCGCAGGACTGAACTACGCCATGAGCGGCATCCCGTACTGGACCCAGGA
>JAKSJK010000031.1 GCA_024398095.1 Bacteroidales bacterium | reverse complement strand
CTATGCGAACTAAATTGATATCTGCTTTGTTATTTTCAAGTCTAATGATCGTTTCTTGTGAAAAGGAGAAATGTATAGACACATATAGAATCAATAAATACGGTGGGACATGGAGATACGACAATGTTGAAATTGAAGGGAGTTCTTTGATAATATCCGATGAGTATGAGGAGGCTGAGTCCGAACATGATATCTACCAGTATTTTTGGCACTCTCGACTGACCTGGGCTTCGACTATTTATCGGTACAACGAAAAACAACTTTGGATAAGCATTGATCCCAATGAGACGGGGAAGCCGAGGGCTTGCAAAATTCAGAGTAAAACATTAAATGGTAAAAACATTTGCTATAGAGTGAGGCAAGGGAGATAGGATATCCAGATGGATGTCTAGGTGCTGTACTATGTTCTTCTTTGATTGTCAGAACAAATTTATTATTTTTGTCAAGCAGTTTTTGCTGCAGATAATCACTTTGAAAGTCTCCGGTAGTGGCACACTTATGGCAAAGAAGAAAAATAATGGAGTAAGACTGGACCCTGCTATGCTGGCTCAGCAGAAGGCCTCGCTTGTGCGAAAGAACAGGCAGGTCATTCTTCTGAACGATAAGGAGCAGGAAGCCCTGAATGCCTACTGCAGAAAATTCAAGGTGAGGTCCAAGGCCTCCGCCATACGTGAAATACTGATGGAGAAGGTGCTCTTGGAGCTCGAGAACAACCATCCGACACTTTTTTAGAATTATGGAAAGAAGAGATTTTATAAAGAAAGCTGCAATGGCGGTAGCCGCAGCAGCAGTAACCCCAGGCATCATGTCAGCAACAGAATCCTACAGCATCGCGGCTGAGGCGGTCGGAGACGACTTCAAGGTCCTCAGCGACACCACCAAGGACGGTGTACGCTACGTCACCGCAACCCCAAGTGCAAAGGTCTGCTCGAAGCAGATCGACATCGAGATCAATGTCAAGGACCAGACCATCCGCCGCTGCGAGTTCACCCGCGGCTGCCCCGGCAATGCAGTCGGACTCTGCAGCCTTCTTCAGGGAATGAAGGTTTCCGAGGCCATCAAGAGGCTCAAAGGCACTCCATGCGCTACCCGCGGCACTTCCTGCCCGGATCAGCTCGCCAGAGTCCTCGACTCGCTGAAATAGTCTAGCGCCTTCTGGTTGCGGCCAGGAGGTAGAGGAGGGTCAGCACCGAACCGAGTGCTGACGCAACATAGGTGAATGCCGCCCACTTCAGTGCATCTTTTGCCTGGGGAAGGGTGGCATTGCTGGCTATGCCTGTCTTTTGGAGCCATGCGATTGCTCTCTGGCTGGCGTTGATCTCTACCGGGAGAGTGATGAGGCTGAAGAGGGTGGTGATGCCGAAAAGGACGATTGCGGGGTAGAATGCAACCGGTCCGATGGCTCCGACAACTGCAGCGCCGACTACCAGGGCGATGGAAACCAGCTTGTTTGCGAAGTTGACTGCCGGAACGAGGCGCGAGCGCATGCGGAGAGGGGAGTAGCCCTTGGCATGCTGCACCGCGTGGCCGCACTCGTGTGCCGCTACGGCTGCCGCTGCTATGGAATTCGATGCATAGACCCCGTCGCTGAGATTGACTATGTGTGTCTCGGGATTGTAATGGTCTGTAAGCTGGCCGCTGATGTGGCCCACCTGGACATTTGTGATCCCGTGGTCGGCGAGCATCTTCCTGGCGACATCTGCGCCCGTGAGTCCGCTGCTGAGCCTGACCTGCGAATATTTGCTGAATTTGCTTTCAAGCACCTTGCTTATGAGGGTGCTGATGACCATGATGATGGCCGATATGACGTAGAATCCCATAACTTCTATTATTTGACTGCTAATTTACGCCTTTTTTCGTAAAAAGGAGTAACTTTGCCATCCGCAATATTGCTGATATCATGGCAGAATCATTTCGTAAAGATGAATTCTCGCGCCTGGAACTGAATCTCCAGAACTGCGTCGAGAACTATAGATATTTCCGTTCCAAGCTCCGTCCGGAGACGAAGCTGCTTGTACTTGTCAAAGCGAATGCCTACGGTCACGGCGCTGTGGAGTTCGCCCAGATGATGAGGGACGCCGGTGCCGACTATCTGGCTGTGGCCTATCCTGTGGAGGGAGTGGAACTCCGCAAGCACGGCATCATGTCGCCTATCCTCGTCCTGACTGCGGGAAGCGACTCATTCAATGACATCGTGGACTATAGGCTCGAGCCGGGAATCCCGAATCTGGACACGTTGAAGGCACTTGTCAAGGTGCTGCGTCACAAGAGGGTCAGCGACTATCCTATCCATATCAAGTTGGATACGGGTATGCACCGTCTCGGCTTCATGACTTCGGAACTGCCGGAGCTGCTAGCTTATCTCAAGACCTGCAGCTGTGTGAAGGTGAAGTCGGTGTACTCTCACCTTGCGGTCGCCGATGATTCTGAAAATGACGCCTACACAATGTCGCAGATCGATCTGTTCCAGAAGAATGTTGCGACCATTTCCTATGAACTCGGCTATATGCCTATGCGACATATTCTCAATTCCGCCGGCATCGAACGTTTTCCCGAGTACCAGTTCGACATGGTACGTCTGGGCATCGGCATATATGGCGTCAGCGCGGTGCCTGGGGTGAAGCTGGCTCCTGTTGCCAGTCTCAAGTGCAAGGTCCTGCAGATCAAGCGCCTGAAGCCGGAAGACGGCACCATCGGCTATGGCCGCTGGGGAAAGATTGCGCCGGAAGGTACTGTCATTGCGACCATTCCGGTGGGCTATGCCGACGGGCTTGACAGGCATCTGAGCCGCGGCAGGGCCTCGTTCATGCTGAACGGACACCGTGTTCCAACCATCGGAAACATCTGCATGGATATGTGCATGCTGGACATCACCGGCGTCGACGCTCAGGTCGGTGACACCGTGACCATCTTCGGCGAGGATCCTACCGTAAACGAACTGGCGGAGATCCTCGGTACCATCCCTTATGAGATCCTGACCTCGGTTCCCCGCCGTATCGAACGCGTAATCGTAAAGTAATTACAGCATTATCTGCTTTGCAACCGCATCGGCGGCCTCCTGGTCCTTGATGTGGGCGAGAATCTTGAGCCCGAACTCAATGCCCCAGCCGGCGCCTCGGGCTGTGATTATGTCGTTGCTGGCAAAGACGCCTTCATCGGTGTAATCCACACCGTGCTTTGCCAGTGTGTCTTCGAAACCGTCATAGCAGGTCATCGTTACGCCTTTGAGAAGTTCCTCGGGCAGGTTGGACGCGAGAACGACTGCAGGTGCGGCGCAGATCGCGGCCACGCTGCCTCCGTTGTCATAATGCCTTCTGAGCAGTTCCATCAGAGGCTTGCATTCTGCGAGATTCTTCGATCCCGGCATGCCTCCCGGGAAGATCATGAAATCGCAGGTTTCGCCGCCTTCCAGGTCGGCGGTCTGCAGGAATTCCTTGAATGTCATGTTTGCGATTACCGGAACCTTGTGGGAACTGGTTACGAACGGATCTTCGTTGAGGCCCACGGTCTTGACCTTGATTCCACCTCTGGTAAGTATGTCGTAGGGGGCGAGGGCCTCGACTTCCTCGAAGCCGTCGGCCAGAAACATGTATACTCCTTTCATATATATTGTACTTTCGTGTCCTGCGAATTTAATATCTTTGCACGGTAATTCAAAAGAATACTTATGAAAGTAAAAGCTGCGATAAGGTCACTCAGGGTCAGGACAACCCCTTTGGTGCTCTCTGGTGTCGCCATGGGAGTCTCCGTGGCTATGACAGTGTCTTCTGTAAACTGGCCTGCTGCCGTGTTCCTCGCCCTCACAGCTGTATTTCTGCAGTTTGTGAGCAATCTCTCCAATGAACTTGGAGATACGCTCAACGGCACTGATCGGGATGACCGCGAGGGCATGCAGTATTCCCTCCAGAGCGGAGCCCTCAGTGTGAGGGATATCAAGTTCATGATCGGCGCTTGCGTGGTGCTGTCGTGCGTATTCGGACTGCTGATGATATATCTCTCCATGGGTACTCTCTGGAGCATTCCGTCTGTGGGATTCATCCTGCTCGGAGCCCTGGCAATCGTGGCTGCAATGCGCTACACCCTCGGAAAGAATCCTTACGGCTACAGGGGACTCGGAGACATTTATGTGTTCCTGTTCTTCGGCCTTGCCGTGGTCTGCGGCGGCTGCTATCTCAGCAGCGTGGATCATTCCCTGCTTGCCTCTGTGCTTCCAGCCTGTGCGATCGGATGCTTCAGCGTGGGTGTGCTGAACGTAAACAACATACGCGACATGAAGGCGGATGCGGCGACCAGGAAGACGATGGCGATCCGCATGGGTGGCAGGGGAGCGCGGGTCTATCAGACAGTTCTGATAGTGCTCGGATGGGTGCTGCTCCTGAGCTGGTCTTTGATGCATTCGGAGTCTGTGAAGTCCTTCGCCTATGTGTTGTCGCTTCCGATTTTTTCGGCCCATCTGGTCATAGTCTGGAGGCGTGACGGGAAGGCCCTGGACAAGATGGTTCCAATGCTTTCAATAGGTACTTTCCTCCTGTCTCTGATGACCTTTATAGGCTGACTCAAGGACTATTTATACCTGGATTAATTTGGTAATACCATTTTTCTCATAGTACGGTATTTTTTGTGTTTATATTGAAATCATATGGCGACATATGCTTATAAAGTGTAAGAAAAGCAGAGTGTTTGCTTATAAAAAGTAACCGTTGTTCCGATATTGTCCCTTAAACTATCTAATTTGTACCTAATTATACCTTAATTTTGTCCAAAAACGAACATTTTTAGAAAAAGTCGAAATTTTAATACCCTAAAAATCGTTATTCGTTCCGTGTTTTGCACGGTTGAGTAACGATTTTTTCCTTTTAATAATTTATTTTAGCATTTTTAGCGTAGAAAAATTAGATATTGGTATTCCGATATTAACAACTAATCAATATTCCCCTAATTTTTAAATTTTAATGCCTATGCGTAAGGCCAGATTTGTTTTAGTCGCAATGACACTGCTGTTCGCCCAGGTTCTCGGCTATGCCCAGACAACGGTGAAAGGTACTGTCGTTGACGAGGACGGTCTCCCTGTGATCGGCGCGGCAGCATTCGTGAAGGGTACCACCAAGGGATCCATCACCGATGCCGACGGTAACTTCACACTGACTGTCCCAGCGAATGCAACTGCGCTCGTCGTTTCCTGCCTCGGTTATGCCGATCAGGAAGTGGCTGTCAAACCTGTAGTCAAGGTTGTGCTCAAGAGCGATACCGAGCTTCTTGAACAGGCAGTCGTAACGGGTATGCAGAAAATGGACCGCCGACTCTTTACAGGTTCCACCACAAAGGTAGACGCCGCAGAGTCGCAGATCAACGGTATGGCTGATATCAGCCGTTCCCTCGAGGGACGTGCGGCTGGTGTATCCGTACAGAATGTGTCAGGTACTTTCGGTACTGCACCTAAGATCCGTGTCCGTGGTGCAACCTCAATCTACGGCTCTTCAAAGCCGCTGTGGGTTGTCGACGGTGTGATCATGGAGGATGTGGTCGAGGTTAGTGCCGACCAGCTTTCTTCAGGTGATGCCAACACCCTTATCTCTTCAGCGATAGCCGGATTGAACTCCGACGATATCGAGAGCTTCGATATCCTCAAGGACGGTTCCGCAACATCTATCTACGGTGCCCGTGCGATGGCCGGTGTGATCGTTGTTACCACCAAGAAGGGTAAGGCAGGTGCAACCAGAGTAAGCTATTCAGGTGAGCTCACCATGAGGCTGAAGCCTAGCTACAGCACCTTCAACATCATGAACTCACAGGACCAGATGGAAATCTATCAGGAACTTGAGCAGAAGGGTTATCTCAATTATGCAGCTACCGCAAATGCTTCATCAAGCGGTATCTATGGTAAGATGTACCAGCTCATCAGCACCTACGATGCAACAAAGGGCCAGTTCGGTCTTGCCAACACCGCTGAGGCTAAGGCTGCTTACCTGAGGGCTGCCGAGTACAGGAACACAGACTGGTTCGACCGTCTGTTCTCCCTCGCTCCTCAGCACAACCACTCACTCAGTGTTTCCGGTGGTAACGAGAAGGGTTCTTACTATGCATCCCTCTCTATCATGGACGATCCGGGTTGGACCCAGCAGAGCAATGTAAGGCGTTACACCGCCAACCTCAACACCTCTTATAAGTTCCTCGAGAAGCTGACCTTCAATCTCATAAGCAATGCTTCTTACCGTGACCAGAGAGCTCCTGGTACCCTCGGACAGACTACCGATGTGGTTTCAGGTGAGGTTAAGCGTGATTTCGATATCAACCCTTACTCTTACGCGCTCAATACTTCCCGTGCACTTGATCCTGACGAGTACTACACCCGCAACTACGCGAAGTTCAACATCATGCATGAGCTCGACAACAACTACATCGACCTCAATGTGACCGACTTCCGCGTACAGGGCGAGCTCAAGTTCAACCCTATCAAGTCTCTCGAGTTCAGCGCTCTCGGTGCGTACAAGTACACCCACTCATCACAGGAGCACTACATCCTCGATGAATCGAACCAGGCTCTCGCATACCGCGAGATGAGCACTTCGACCATCCGTAACGCCAACCCTTACCTCTACTCTGATCCGGACGATCCATATGCGCTCCCTGTTTCAGTGCTTCCTTACGGCGGTATCTACGAGCGTCAGGACAACTCCATCTCCGGCTTCGACTTCCGTGCTACTGCAAGCTACAATGAGACATTCGCAGGCAAGCATATCGTAAGCCTCTACGGCGGTACCGAGATCAACAGCGCAGAGCGTCACGCCATCTGGTTCCGTGCCTGGGGCCTCCAGTACGGCATGGGTGAGACTCCTAACTATGACTACCGCGTGTTCAAGAGAGGTTCTGAGGAGAACAGTAACTACTACACCATGCACAACCAGCACCTCCGCTCTGCTGCGTTCTTTGCGAACGGTACCTATTCTTATGATGGCCGCTATGTCATCAATGGAACCATCCGTTACGAGGGTACCAACAAGCTCGGAAAGAGCCGCTCTGCACGCTGGCTTCCTACCTGGAACGTTTCCGCGGCGTGGAATGTTCACGAGGAGCCGTTCATGAAGAACATCTCCAACGTGGTTTCACACCTCAGCCTCAAGGCTTCCTACTCACTTACCGCAGACCGCGGTCCTGCTTCAGTGACCAACTCTGCAGTGGTTATCTCTTCAACCACTCCTTGGAGACCTACCACCAATGTACGTGAGACCATGCTTTACATTCAGGACCTTGCCAACACCGACCTTACCTATGAGAAGAAGAAAGAGCTGAACCTCGGTCTCGCAACCGGTTTCTTTGACAACCGAATCAACCTCGAGTTCGACTGGTATACCCGTAACAACTATGACCTCATCGGTGTCATCAACACCCAGGGTATCGGCGGTCAGGTTCAGAAGATGGGTAACATCGCTTCCATGAAGTCTGACGGTGTCGAGCTCTCGCTCTCTACCACCAACGTGAAGACCAAGGACTTTTCCTGGACCACCAACTTCATCTACTCGCATACCCACAACGTGGTAACCGACCTGAAGACCACCATCCGAATGATCGACCTCATCACCGGTAGCGGTTTCGCACAGGAGGGCTATCCTGTACGTGGTATCTTCTCTATTCCGTTCCTCGGACTCAACGAGCAGGGTCTCCCTGTATTCAAGGATCAGGACGGTGGCGAGTCTGTGACCGGTATCTACTTCCAGGAGTCTGATCCTGAGAAACTCAAGTTCCTCGAGTACTCTGGAAATGCCGATCCTACCGACGTCGGTTCCATCGGTAACATCTTCCAGTACAAGGGCTTCCGCTTCAACCTCTTCATCACCTACTCGGCTGGTAACGTGATCCGTCTGGATCCTGTCTTCCGCAGCAGCTACAACGACCTTGACTCAATGCCAAGGGAGTTCAAGAACCGCTGGACTGTACCTGGTGACGAGAAGTACACCGACATTCCTGTCATCGCCAGCCGCTGGCAGAACAAGATGGATAGCGAACTCCGCTATGCCTACAATGCCTACAACTACTCTACTGCACGTATTGCAAGCGGTAACTTCGTAAGGCTCAAGGAAGTGTCCCTCAGCTATGATTTCCCTAAGAAGTGGATTGAGAAGCTCAGGTTCAGCAACCTCAGCATGAAGATCCAGGCGACCAACCTCTGCCTGCTCTATGCGGACAAGAAGCTCAACGGCCAGGACCCTGAGTTCTTCAATACCGGTGGTGTTGCAGTGCCTCTTCCTAAGCAGTTCACTTTCACCCTTAAGATCGGACTTTAATCAATGGAGGGAAAAGATATGAAAATGAACAGATATATAATATATGTATTAGCAGCTCTCGTTTTCGTGGCTTCATCATGCGAGAAATTCCTTGATGTGATGCCTGATAACAGAACCGAGCTTGACAACACTGAGAAGATCAGGGCATTCCTGACCTCCGCTTATCCGGAGACAGACTACATGCTTCTGACCGAGTTCATGTCCGATAACGTCGACGATTATGGCGAGAACAACCCTAACCATGACCGTTTCATCGATCAGGTTTTCGCCTGGGAGGACGTTACCGAGAGTGATAACGAGGACCCAGAGATGCTTTGGGGTAACACCTACATTGCAATTGCTGCGGCAAACCAGGTAATCGAGGCTATCGACAACCTCGGCGGTCCTGAGGCAGCAGGCATGCAGGCTGAGTATGCAGAGGCACACCTTTGCCGTGCGTACAACCACTTCATCCTCACCAGCGTCTTCGCACATTCTTATTCAAGCACCTACTCGAAGACTGACCTTGGCGTGACCTACATGCTCCAGCCGGAGCAGGGCCTCAATCCTAAGTACGACCGCCAGACCGTGGCTGAGTGCTACGATCTCATTGACAAGGATCTCCAGGTTGCTCTCCCTCATGTGAGCGATTCTTACTACACCGTGCCGAAGTACCACTTCAACAAGAAGGCTGCCTACGCTTTCGCAACTCAGTTCTATCTCTTCTATGAGAAGTATGACCTTGCAGTGAAGTATGCGGACCTCTGCCTTGGTAGCGCAACTGCCGCTGTCCTCCGTGACTGGAAGTACACTGCTTCCATGACCCAGGACCAGGAGGTTATCCGCAACCACTACATCGACGCAAGCCTTTCATGCAACCTCATGCTGCTGACCGCTTACTCGAAGATGGGTCTCTGCTTCGGTCCTTACTCTACATACTCAAGGTACTCACATGGTAACTACCTGGCTACCAACGAGGACGCTATCGCACTCGCAACCCTCATGGGCTCAAACAACAGCGGCTTCTACCACCAGGCAATGAAGATCTACTCTGCGACCAACCTCGACAAGGTGATCTTCTGGAAGATACCTTACCTCTTCGAGTACACCGACCCTGTGGCTCAGATCGGTTACTACCGTACAGTATATCCTGCATTCAGCACCGACCTTGTTCTCCTCGAAAGGGCTGAGGCCAAGATTCTCTCAAATGATTACGAAGGTGCAGTCAAGGATATGGAGATCTGGATCAACAACATCTCCAAGAGGAACAACAGCCTCACCGTCGACGACATCGTTTCAAAGATGAATGCCGTTGAATACTCGGCATGGGATGCATCCACTGTCAAGAAGCATCTGAATCCGGAGTTCGAGATCGATGCGGAAGGTACCACCCAGGAGTGTCTCCTCCAGTTCTGCCTCCTCCTCAAGAGGGTAGAGACCCTCGGACAGGGCCAGAGACTCTTCGACGTGAAGCGTTACGGTATCGAGATAGAGCGTCGTATCATCAGCGCTGCCGGCATGCCTCTCAAGGTTGTCGACAAACTTGAGGTCCGTGATCCTAGAAGGGCTCTCCAGATCCCTCTCAAGGTCACTGACGCAGGTTACACACCTAACCCTAGATAGTCTGACCTGCTAAAAGAATGAAGAATATGAAAAGATATTTTATGATATGCGCGGCTGTCGCAATCTCGGCTTTCGCTGCTCTTTCCTGCCAGGAGGAGAAGCTTAACCCGGTGAGCGTCATCACCGTCGACAAATACGAGCAGAACGATTTCGACAAGTGGCTTGAGGTCAACTACGTGAACCCATACAACATTGCGTTCAAGTACCGCTTCGAGCAGAACGAGTCCGATCTCAACTATTACACCATTCCTGCCGACTACGACCTTGCAGTCAAGATGGCACACCTGGTGAAATATCTCTGTGTGGATACTTATGATGAGGTTGCAGGTATCGACTTTACCCGCGGCTACTTCCCTAAGATGTTCTTCCTCATCGGCGAGTGGGAGTATCGTAACAACGGTACCTACATCCTCGGTACTGCCGAGGGTGGCAAGAAGATCCTGCTTTCAGGTATCAACTACCTCAACTACTACATCGGTGATCCGAACGATCTGAACTACTACTACATCAAGACCATTCACCATGAGTTCACCCATATCCTCAACCAGACTAAAGACTTCCCAGTGGATTTCAAGATGGTTACCGGTTCAGGCTATGTGGCCGACAGCTGGAGTGAGGCTCCTTTCAATGTGGAGTATCTCAACAACGGCTTCATCAGTTCTTACGCCCAGCATTCAGAGGGTGAGGACTTCGCCGAGATGGTTTCGATCTATGTTACCAACCCTCAGTCTTACTGGGACGCACAGCTCAAGGCTGCAGGCGAGTCTGCGGCGCTGATTTCAGCAAAGCTTGACATCGTACGTCAGTACATGGCCGACAGCTGGAACATCGATCTTGACCAGCTCCGCAGCACCATCCTCCGCCGTCAGAACGATATCGTTGCCGGCAAGGTTGACCTTGATGACATTACAATCAAATAACGATGAAGACTATGAAGACAAGACATTTTCTTATGACCCTGGCTGCAGCTGCAATGCTGCTTCCGGCTCAGTCCTGCCTCAAGGAGACAACGGACGTTTTCGAGACTTCTTCGTCTGCACGCATGCAGCAGTTCATCCAGGAGACCAGCGACATCCTTCTTTCACAGAAGACCTGGTTCATGGATTACTATGCAGGTACTGACAAGCAGTACGGCGGTTATGCCTATGTACTCGAGTTCGGAAAGCACAGTGTGGTTGTTTCATCCGAGCTTGATCCTGAGAACTCTTACGAGAGCCTCTACAGGTTCACATCAGACAATGGTCCGGTGCTCACTTTCGACACCAACAACCCTGTTCTGCACTATTTCGCAACTCCTTCATCTGTTGCCTACGAGGCAATGAACGGTGACTTCGAGTACATGATCCTTGAATACAGCGCCGAGAAGATCACCCTCCTGGGCAAGAGATCCGGCAACAGGTACTACCTCCTTCCTTACAACAGCGAGGAGAAGCCTCTGGACTATGTTTCCAAGGTTTCAGCCCTTGCCGAGGAGTTCCGCGCACCTGCTTTCGAGGGTACTATCGGTGACTCTCCTGTAACCGGTACCGTGGACATCAACAACAGGTGGATCACCATCGTCTACGGCGAGGGTGAAGATGACTATGCAAAGTCTGCGTTTGTGTTCACCGACAACGGCCTGAGGCTTTACAGCCCTATCGTCGTGAACGGCTGCACCTTCGATTACCTCTGGTATGTTTCCAACAACAACCTCATCACCAACGGCGTGTTCACCCTCAAGGGTAAGCTTCCTGATGATTACCAGCCATATTCTGCATTCGCAGGTGACTTCGAATTCGGATACTACAACGGTACCAGGAAGTTCAATGTAACGCTTACCCCTACCGATGACGGCAACGGCTACATCATGAGCGGTCTCAACAGCAACTTCACTGTAAGGCTCACCTACGACAAGGGTCTCGGCCGTCTGCGCTGGAACACTCAGATTGTAGGCATTGACGAGGCTACCGGCAACTCAGTATATCTGGCTGCATGGTCACTCTCCGGCGGTGGATCCCTTACCTGGGATACCGATACCGGTGTAACCATCCACTGGGTAGAGGAGAAGGGCCAGTTCGAATTCGAGGACAACGGCTACTTCGACAGTCCTGTAGATTCATGGATCCTCTGGGCAATCACTCCGGAAGGCAAGTCCGCCGGTCAGTACTCAGGCTTCGGCTCAAGCCAGATCCCTTACCTTACCTACATGAAAAGGCGTTAATTGACAGAGTATGAAAAAGACTTTACTTATATTGGCAGCACTCCTTTCAGGCTTCGCGTTCGTTTCGTGCGAGAAGCCTGAGAGCGAGCCGGCTGCTCAGGTCAGCCCGGTCAAGTCTGCGGATCTTTCCATCGCAGCAAAGGGCGGATCTGCGACCATCACCATGGAGGCCGGAGTAATCAAGAAGGCAAGTACTTCTTCCGATTGGCTCAAGCTTTCCGTTGCAGGTGATGTGATCACCGCAACTGCCGAGGTCAACTCCGCAATCATCTCCCGCTACGCTATCGTAGAAGTTGAGACAGCGGATGAGACACTCAAGTTCACCGTTATGCAGTATGGTTTCCGTACTTCAGGCTTCAGCGCCCCGGACCAGCTGCTTACCTCTGCTGCAAAGGAACTTACCTTCAGCTACGAGTATGACGAGCTGATGGAGGTTTCCAACAGCGCTTCATGGATTACTGTAGATGTTACGGAGAAAGCGCTCAAGCTCTCTGTTGCAGAAGATGCAACTGAGGCTACCGCAACCGACCGTCAGCGTGTAGCTGAGGTTAAGTGGACCCTCGGCGCAGACACAGGTGTCATTACAGTGACCCAGCACCACAAGAACTTCATGGTTCTCGACAGCAACTGGGCTGTAAGCTATCTCGGCGTGCAGAAGTACCAGGGCGATGATGTCGAGGAGGTGCAGAACACCGTTACCGATCCTAAGATTTCGGTTCCTTATGCAATTTATGCAATGCCGAAGTCAGATCTGGGTTCTCTCGATCTTGCTACATATGTCGAGACTGAGCTCCCTGTAATCATGAAGGCTAACTACGACGAGTACATCGCTTACTATGCTTCTGTAGGCATGACCGGTCTGACTTACTCAGACTTCTTCTATGAGGGCACCGACTTCGAGATCTTCGACATCTTCGAGACTGGCGACTACTACGGTATCGCAATCGGTCTCGACGAGAACTGTGAGCCTAGCGGCCCTTACCAGTTCTGCGAATTCACCAAGACTTCAGGTGGAAACGGTGGCGGCGGCGACGACCAGCCTAAGGGCTATGCCGCATGGCTCGGTGACTGGAAGGTACTCCACGGAACTTCTACTTCACAGTATGACACTTGGACAATCTCTGAGAATGTCAAGGACGAGTCTTACTATATCTCTGGTATCGAGGGCTACACCGACCTCAAGATCGTCGCTAACTATGAAAACGGTTCGTTGGTTCTCTTCGCTCAGCAGGAGGTTGGTACCAAGCCTGTAGGCGGTGAGGATTGCAGCGTAGGTTTCTACGGCGCTACAGCCGCTGGTAACTTCTGGACTCCTGGTGCTAATCCATACACTATCGCTACAGGTACTATCAACGCGGATGGTACTGCTACATTAACCCCAGGCGTAGTCAACTCCGACAGTGGACAGACTACTGTTGAACTCGCTGTTTACATCGCTACAGCTTCTGACGGAAGCTACAAGCTTCTCAAGAAGTTCGCTGATGCTACCAAGGTTCCTGCTACTCTTTCTAGAGAAGGCGGCAATGGTGGCGGCGGCGACAACGGCGGCGGCAACCAGGGCGGTACCGGATCTGCAGCATTCAACAAGTTCATCACCACCTGGCAGGGCACCCCTGCTGATGCTTCTGCGGAGGCATGGGTTGCAGACTTCAGGCAGGTAGAGGCAGACAAGACTGTCGCAATCTACGGCTGGCAGGACTGGTCTGATGACTGGATGTCTCCAATTTCCGCAACCTTCGCAAGCGCAGACGCTTCTCTCACCTTCAAGGGTGGTACAGGCGAGGTGGCAGCTTCCAATGTAGATATCGGAGCACCTGAAGGCGCAATGAACATCTATTACATGGGTTCAGCCGTCATCGATGGACAGTCTTATGTCATCACTTCCGGCACCAGCATGTACGATGCCTGCAAGGCTGTTATCGACGGTTCGAATCTTAAGATTACCGGCCTCGAGGTGAAACTCTCCGATGGCAACACCTATCCTTTCACTGAGTTCGGTGTCGTCGCTATGGATGCTGCCCAGACAGCTATCTACACCTTCAAGAATGAGCTTGGGGACTTCCCTTATACCCTCACCAAGCCGGGTACCTCATCCGTCAAGGTGATGGGCAGGACCTACAACCTCTCCATGGAGAATGCTGTCAGGATCGACCGCTCACAGATGCTTGAGGCTGTGGTTGTTTATGATTGCCAGAAGATGACTGCCATCCAGGCTATCAGCGCTCCAGTCAAGATCAAGAAGCTTATCAGAAAGTAATTACAAATCAATTATATTATGAAAAAAGGTTTAATTTCATCTCTGCTTGTTGCAGCTGTGGCTCTCGCATCCTGCGTGAACCTGGACAGTGTCAACGAACAGATCTCGGACCTCGACAATCGTGTGTCCAAACTTGAGGAGCAGGTCAAGGAACTCAACACCAAGACCGTTCCAGGCATCCAGGCAACAATTGCCGCACTGCAGTCTGCAGTCACTGTTGTAAGCGTGACTCCAAACCCCGCTGCAGGTACTTCAACCGTTCTCTTCTCAGACGGTACAACCGTAGTCATCAAGGACGGCGCCAAGGGCGACAAGGGTGACAAAGGTGACAAGGGTGACAAAGGCGACAAGGGCGACAAGGGCGATACTGGCGACAAGGGCGACAAGGGCGATAAGGGTGACACCGGCGATACTCCTGTCATCAGCGCCAAGGAAGTCAATGGCGAGTTCTACTGGACAGTCAATGGCGAGCTCCTTCTCGACGCTAACGGCCAGCCTATCCCTGTTCACGCTGCCCTTCCTATCTTCCGTATCAACGAAGGCGTATGGCAGGTATCTTACGATGAGGGTGAGACCTGGACTTCTGTTCCTGTAATGGGTCAGACTGAGACTCTCCCTATCTCTATCGAGGATGGTGAGGAGACCGTTACCTTCTGGATCGGTGAGACTCCATACGTCATCAACAAGGAAGTTCCTTTCTATCTTATCTTCGCTCAGCGCACTGATCTCGGTGTTGCAGCAGGTCAGACTGCAAACATCGCCTACACTCTCAAGGGTGTCAAGGACGGTGACGAGGTTGAGGTTGATGTTCTCAACATTATCGGTACCTGGGATGCAAAGGTTGTCGCTACCGACAACAAGAGCGGTAATGTACAGGTAACCAACAATGGTGGCAACGCTAAGGTTTTCGTTTACGCAGCCAATGGCCGCGGCAAGACCGACATCAAGTCCCTCCAGTTCGAGGGTGGCGAGCTTACTTGCGTTCTTGACGCGACCGAGGCTCCTGCAGAGGGTGGCGAAGTTGCTCTCGCAATCACCACCAACATGGAGTACTCTCTCAGCATTGATCCTGCAGTCGACTGGCTTTCAGTTGCTGAGACCAAGGCTCTCCACACTGACAACTACACTGTAAGCGTCCTCGCCAACACTACCGGCGCAGAGCGTTCTGCAAACATCCTCGTGGTTGACCCTCAGCAGGTTGCCATCGATACCATCGCTATCGTTCAGCCTGCTATCGTTGCAACTGAAGTAACTATCGCAGGCCTCGCTGAGGTTGATGATGATGCTTATGTTTCTCTCGCAGCCCTCAAGGTTGTAGCTGAGACCAAGACCAGCGCTGTCCTCACTGACGGTACCGACCTCGTTTATGCAGAGGGTGTAGCACTCGCTGCTGGCGATGTTGTGTCTGTCGTAGCAAAAAAGACTACCGACGGAAACGACACTCCTTATCTCTATGATGCCATTGCAACTCCTTCACAGGCAGAGGTTAACGTTCCTGCAATCGAGGCAGACTACTATGGCGTAGATCCTGTTCTCGGTTATGTAGGCGTAGAGGGCACCCTCGCACTTAACAATGGCGTGTACAGTGTCAAGACTGTCTACGGCTGCACCGCAAGGATCGTCGATCCGCTTGACAAGCTCGGCCTCGATGCAATGGTCGGCAAGCATGTTGCAGTCGGCGGTTTCTTCGGAAAGATCAATTTCGTGGGCGATCTTGAAGTTTATTATGTTGTAGCAACTGAGGTTAAGCTCGCCGAGTTCGTAGAGAAAGACTGGACTATAACCTACGCATTCGAGAAGGGCGACGAGTATCCTGAGACCTTCGACATCGATGTCAAGGGCTTCAACGGCCTCTATGCCACTGCAATGTACACAGCAGAAGAATTTGCTGATTACTATCCTGATCTCGATCTGAACGACATAAACCTCGTCCGTGCTGCCGCAGATGACTTCAAGTATTCTTGCTGGTATCTCGGAATGATGTATGACATGTCATTCGCTCAGGTTCTCGGAATCCTCGCAAACAGCGAAAACTACAAGGATGCCTACAGCCTCAAAGATCCGGACGATTACAAGTTTGTTGTATTCGGAACCGACACTTTCGGCAACCCTACCGGTGAGTACAAGATCCTCGACTGGACCAAGGAACCTGCAACTTCAAGCGCAAAGTACGAGGATTACCTCGGCAACTGGGCTATGGGTTCAGATGTCCTCACAATTACTGAGAAAGTCAATGGCTCAACTTACAATGTAACCGGCATCAAGAATCAGGCTGCATACAATATCGAACCGATGGAGGCATCCTACGAGAATGGTACCATCGTCCTCAGGGAGCAGGCTACCCAGGCATCTGTAACAGTAAATGTCTCTGGTCTCGGCTCACTTGACTGTGCACTCTACCTCTCAGGTGTATTTACAAGTAATGGCAGCAGCTACGGATATTATCCTATCAATGCAGGTACAGGTGCTCCGGAGGTTATCTTTACCGGTGCGCTCGAGGATGGTGTGATTTCAGTCACCCCAGGCAGCTGCAAGTACGGCACATTCACTTCTATGGGCTTCTCATGGGTGATCAAGGAAGGCGACAATGCAGGCAAGGGTAATACCTATGCAGGTACTGTACTCGCTGATATGACCAAGCCTCAGGAGCTTCCTTCAGAGCTTTTCGGCACCTATGTATGTCCAGAGGCTACAGAGGGCTTCACCACCGATCCTGACACCTACACCAACTGGACATGGACACTTACTCCAGACGGTACCGGTGTTGCTATCGCAGGCTATGACGCTTCTCTCGATGCAATCTGTGTAGCTAACAATCTTTCAATGTGTGTTGCCCATGCATCATGGGATCCTGCAGCAAAGACCCTCGTAGTTGCTGACAACACTGCAACAGGCCTCTCAGCAAGTGGTGCCTCTATTGTGTGGAGAGGTATCAATGCTGGCTACTATGGCGACTGCACCTGGAATGTCGATCTCGCAGCAGGTACCATCACCCTTGCATCTGACGGTTTCCAGGCAAGGAATACCAGCGGCGCTTACTCATACTTCAAGGCTCCGCTCGTATTCACCAAGTCTAACGGTTCTACTTCATCTGTCAAGGCTACCAGCAACGGTCGCAACAAGTCAGTTAAGTTCAACACCGTTCCTTGCAAGATCCAGGAACCTGTAAAGGCCGTGAAGGTAGAAAGCAAGAAGTCCGAAAAGCACCTTCTTCGCACTACTATTGCAAAGTAGTTTGAACTGAATGCGTTTAACGAGGTGGGCCGGTACACTCCGGCCTGCCTCTTTAATCCTTTTTTATTTATTCTCTAAAGTACTGCCAATGAATCGCAGATACCTTAACGGCCTTGTCCTCGGACTGGCGTATATTTTTTTCGCGCAGGCATGCGTGAGCGAAAAACTCGGTGATACAACCCCTGTCGTTTCCGGCGTGAGCCAGGAGCAGACGGATGTCCCTGTCGGCGACCCTATCGCAGAGAGGGTGGTCACTGAAGTCATTGTGGAACTTGACCAGGAAACAGCAGACCTCTATGCGGATGCTTCCGCTGACGGGCTTTTTGCCGGAATACCTGGCGTTACTTACGAACGCCTTTTCCCTGATGCAGGGGAGTGGGAGGAGAGACACCGTGAAAACGGTCTCCACAGGTTCTACAAGGTAACCTACGAGGCTGGCGTAAAGGCCAACACCGCTGTTGCCGTGCTCGGCGAGATACGTGGTGTTGCAGGCGTGGAAGTGCCGGTTCCGAAGAAGATCTGCGCAATCCCGTATAACGATCCTTATGCAAAGACCTATCAGTGGCAGTATTTCAACAACGGAACCATCTATAACGGTTTCGTTTCCGGGGCGGACATCAATGTTGTGCCGGTGTGGGAGAACTACACTGCAGGCACATCCAATGTGATTGTCTCCATCGTCGACCAGGGTATCCAGATGGATCACCCGGATCTCAAGGGTGTTGTACTTGCAGGCGGAGCTAACGGCAGCAAGAACTTCACAAACAATTCCTACACCATCACAGCCGGTGACCATGGCTGCCATGTGGCCGGCATCGTCGGTGGTATCAACAACAACGGCAAGGGTATCTGCGGCGTCGCCGGCGGCAGTAACGGCACAGGCGGTGTGACGATGATGTCCTGCCAGATTTTCGGCAGCTCCGGCGGTGACAGCGCAGGCGCAATCGTCTGGGGAGCCGACCATGGTGCAGTCATCAGCCAGAACAGCTGGGGCTACAACTATGACTTCAACGACGACGGCCAGATTACAGGTCAGGAACTTACCTATGCTATGAACGCTCAGGCTTCCTCATCCGACAAGGCCGCTATCGATTACTTCGTGAAGAATGCAGGCTGCGACACGAACGGCAACCAGCTCTCTACATCTCCGATGAAGGGTGGCGTGGTTATCTTCGCTGCCGGCAACGATAACCTGGGCAATGGCGCCCCAGGCAACTACAGCGGCTGTATCGCTGTGGGATCCATCGGTCCAGACGGCCGTCGCGCCGCCTATTCCAACTTCGGTTCTTGGGTGGACATCTGTGCCCCGGGTGGAGAGGCAGACCGCTTCCCTTCATCCAACGGCAAATCTTACATCCTCAGCTGCACCAGCGGCAGCAATTACAGTTTCATGTGCGGTACCTCCATGGCCTGTCCTATGGTCAGCGGCGTGGCTGCACTCGTAGTTTCTTACTTCGGTGGTCCTGGTTTTACCAACACCGAACTCAAGAACATGCTCCTTGACAACGAAAATCGCACAATTGTACCTGCAAGCGATAATATCGCAGGTCTGGTTGATGCGTACGCCATATTCCAGGCCAACGTCAACAAGAACGCTGCGCCTGAGATTACAACAAGCTATACCGGTGATTTCCGCGTGATGGTGGGCGAGTCCCTCAGCGTGGACTACACCGTGACCGATGCTGACGGCGATGCATTTACCGTTGCCCTCGACGGCGACGGCTCCGCTTCACTCGAGAAGGTCAACGCCAGCACCTACCGCCTTGTAATAAACGGCATAGCCAAGAATGTCGGCACCCACAAGGCTACAATCACCGCTACCGACGAGAGAGATGGAAGCAGTTCGGTTGAAGTTAGCTACACCATCTTCTCCAACGATCCTCCGGTTATCTCTACCACCTACACCGGCAACTACAAGGCAAGGGTTGGTGAGACACTCGTGATAGATTACAAGGCTACCGACCCTGACGGGGACGTATGTACCTTCACCTTCAGCGGCGATGCTTCCGCATCTATGGCGAAGACCGGCACCAACACCTGTCGCGTGACCGTCAAGACCACTGCGGCCAACGTTGGCACCCACAAGGCTACTCTGAAGGCCAGCGACGGCAAGGGCGGAGAGGCTTCAGTAGAGATTACCTACGTCATCATGGCCAACAATGCGCCTATGATCGAGGCTCTGAGTACCTATCCTCACGACATCCCGATGGGATCTGACATTTCTGTGAAGTACAAGGCTACAGACCCTGACGGCGACGCCATCACCTTCTCCCTGGAAGGCGACGGCTCGGCGCTGCTCTTCCCTGGCTCCGACAACACATGTACCGTTGCAATCCAGACCTCCCAGAGGTTCCTCGGCGAGCATAACGTGACGTTGGTTGCAACAGACTCGACTGGTGAGAAGACAAGTGAGAAACTGTCTTACAACATCTACATCAACTATCCTCCGGTAATCTCTACCACCTACACCGGTGATTGGAAGGTTCTCGTGGGCAACAGCCTTAGCGTAGACTTCACCATCACCGACGCCAACAACGATGTCCTGACCGTTACTTACGACAATGACGGCAGCTCGAACATGGTCAAGACCTCAGGTGTCTACAGGATTATCCTCGATGTTACTGCAGCGAACGCCGGCACCCATAACGCTACCTTGAAGGCCGATGACGGCAAGGGCGGCGTAACCGAGTATCCGGTCCGGTACACCATCATCAACAACCACGCCCCTAAGGTGAGCGTAGTCGGTACCTATGAGAAGGAAATCGCTGTGGGCCAGAATCTTTCCGCTACCGTCAAGGTTGAGGATGAGGATGGCGATGAACTTACGGTCACTCTCGATGGAGACGCTACGGCCCAGCTCGTCAAGGGTAGCAACGGCGAATACGCCGTGAAGTTCCTCCCAACCGAGTCTACTGTCGGCAACCACACAGCGACTGTGAAGGCTGTGGATACATATGGTGCATCACACAGCGCCAGCCTGACATACAAGACCTATGTCAACCAGGCTCCTGTGATTACATTCAACTACAGCGGCCCGACTACGCTCAAGTGGTTCGAAACCTCTTCGGCTTCATTCTCCGCCAAGGATCCTGAAGGCAAGACCCCTCTCAAGTTCAGCGTCGTTTCTGACAACGCAGTTTCCGCTCCTAAGGTCAGCGGAACCAGCGCTACGGTTAATGTGGGTGACGGCAAGGGCACCTTCCATGGCACCTGCACCATCACCGCAACTGCTGAGGATGTGCTTGGTCTCAAGGCCGAGAAGACCTTTACCTATACTGTGCTCGAGAACAGGGCTCCACAGCTCGTCAAGCCAGTCTCAAACAAGGTCTTCCAGAATACCGGAGAACGCATGAACATGGATATGACCGCAATATGGCAGGATCCTGACGGCGAGTCCATGACTTTCACCTTCGTCAGTGACAATCCTGAGGTGGCTGCGGTTTCCAACAGCGGTTCCACCTATTTCGTGAAGGCCGGCAAGACCGGTGCCGCTACTATCACCATGACTGCAAAAGACGGCTTCGGTGCCACTGTGACCGAGACCTTCAAGGTCGGTGTGTACGATGACGAGCAGGGCCCCGTGGTCTATCCAAACCCTGTGATCGACTTCCTCACCATCAGGATAGGTAATGAAGCTGATGTAAGAATCAAGATCTACTCTGAAATGAAGAAACTCGTCAAGGAAGCCGAGGGCACCTCCAGCATCTTCGATCCGATGAAGGTGGATCTCAGTGACCTTGCCCCTGGCCGTTACACCGCCAAGATTTCTTACAGCGGAAATACCTATGAAAGGGAGATTGTGAAACTCTAGAACTGCAAAGACATGAAAAAGATACTTACAGCATTTATCGCTCTCTCCCTCAGCCTTGCTGCCTTTGCAGGCGAGGAGAATGTCACTCTGCCTTTCCTCAGGATTGACCAGAATCCGGTCAGTGCAGCCCAGGCAAGCATATCTCTCTTTGATAACGCTGCCTCGACAGCATGGTTGAACGGACGTGGTTATATCGGCGCCGGCTACCAGAGATGGGGTGTCGGACCGACCAACAATATCTTCGTTGACGCTTCCGGCCGCTTCATCGGCTCTCTCGGCGTACGTGCCCGCTATGCACAGCAGTTGGAGAAGCCGTATGAGATGATAGACGGCGAGGGCGAGTCTCTTGGAAACTACACTCCCCAGACTCTCCGTGCCATGCTTGGCGTAAGCTATGCCATCGGAAAATATGTCTCTGTCGGTGTCGATTTTTCTTATGCCCGCCGCGCTCTCGCACCGGAATCTGTCCAGAATGCTTTCACCATCGATCCTGCGGTGATGGTTCGTTATGCCGGACTCCGTGCGGCTCTCGGCACCAAGAACCTTGCCCCGGCAGTCAAGTCCTTCTCCGGAGATAAGTTTTCTGTGCCCGGATCTGCCTTCGTCTCTCTCGGCTATGACATCACTTTCGCTGAGGTTCACCACATTGTGCCTGCGGCTGAATTCGAATATATGTTCTTCGGACAGATGTCTGCAGCAGGGTCTCTCTGCTACAACTGGAAGGATACAATCCAGCTTATGGGCGGCTACCGTTACGGTGGCTTCATCCCGTCCCATGCATCTGCCGGCGTGGGCTTCTGCATCAAGGGGCTGTGCCTCAACGCAACAATGCTCTTCGGCCAGGGCGACATCAACATGACGGCACTGGTCGGACTGGGATACCGTTTCTAGGAATACTATTTATATATAGGACTTATATGAGCGCGGACAGTACGTAACGGTACTTGTCTGCGCTTATTTCTATCTTTCTCATCCCAAGTCCATCCTTGAGCACTACATTGCTTTTGCTCCCGAGGGGCTTTTCTACCGCCGCGATTGCGGATCCTCTCACCAGCCACTGCCTGGATACGCGTATAAAATCCTCCTCTGAAAGAATCTCTTCCAGTTTCTTGAGGCTCATTTCAAGTGAATACCTGCCACCGTCCCAGGTGTGTATGATGCACTTCTTGAAGTCTGACTCTCCGAGCACTATTTCACCGAATTCGATGGGAATCCAGGCCTCGTGCGTCTCAACCAGTATGCGTCTTGGCTTTTCCATATGAGTGGGAATCTTTGGATAGTGTTTTCAAAGGTAAGGTTTTATCTTTATATTTACATGCCAAAACAAATCAAGATGAAAAAGTTTATACTCTTTGCAGCCTCGCTGCTTATCATGGCCTCGTGCTCTTCAGAGACCCATCTCCGTTTCATGTCATTCAATATAGAACATACTGCTGGAACCTTCGAAAAGGATTCCACCACATCGTGGGCTGCGCGCTGCGTGCCTGTGGAAACCATGCTCATGGATGTCCATCCGGATGTTGCCTTCTTCCAGGAAAGTCAGGGTGCACAGCTCGATTCGCTTGAGAAGCACCTTGCAGACACCTACGAGGTGGTTCGCTATGACCAGAAGGGTGGCGGCTACTATTATATGTCCTTTATATACGACAAGTCCAAGATCGAACTCCTCGAGAGCGAACCACGCTGGTTCAGCCCCGATCCGACCGTGCCTTTCACTTCCGGCGAGTGGGACCCTAAGTTCACCAAGATGGCTGTGCTGGGCCACTTCAAGGTGCTTGAGACAGGAAAGGACTTCTGGGCCATCGGCGCTCATTTCTTCCCTAAGGGTGACAACCGCATCAAGTGCTCGGAGTGCATGGTATCGTGGATAGGTGAGAAGGCGGGAGACAAACTTCCTGCAATCTGCTGCGGTGACATGAACCTTATCCCTGACCACGAGATGCTCCAGCCTCTCTACGATGCAATGTCGGATGCTGTGGACAATGCAGCTGACTCAGACGGCCGTGACCGCATCACCTTCCAGCGCTGGGGACGCGGCGTCGGAAAGGTGCTCGACCATATATTCTACCGCAACATGACCCCTCTCACCTACAGGGTGGTTGACGATGAAAACAAATATGGCCTGAAATACCTTTCAGACCATAATGCAATCTATTCGGATTTCGTATTTTAGGACGGAATTCTTTAATTGATAGGGGTCCAGTAGGCTGTTTCGCCTATGCCCATGATGGTGCCCTTTATGCTGAGACGTCCATCTTCGAGGAACTTGCAGGTCACATTGGCTCTGATTCCGCGCTGAGGGTCATAGATCTTTGCATCGTTCCACACCTTCTTTTCAGCGTTATACTTCAGACCGTCGATCAGAACAACCTGGTCGGACGGCTTGTTGCGGAGTGACTTGTCCGGATTCTTGGTGTCAAGTTTCTTCTCGCCGGTCTTAGGGTCGATAGGCTGCTTGAGCCAGTAGATCTGTGCCTTGTAGGTGCCGTCTGCCTTCTTGGTTACGTTTACCCTGTAGCCTTCGCCACCCTGGATGGATTCGTACTTGCCGAGGATGCTGTCGCCGGAGTTGTTCTTGCTGGACTGTGCGGATGATGGAAGAGCCGCGATGATGATGGCTGCGAGAGCCGCTAAGAATCTTTTCATATATTATTTGTTTGGATTATTATTTAGGCAAATTTACCTTTTAATGTAGTAGGTTTGATGTCTTTTATTCCTCAAAACAGTACTAAAACTCCTTTTCTACGGTTTTCTTCAGACCCGGTTGTTGGGAGTTCCAGACAAAATCCTTAACTTTGGAATTGTTATGGGGTACTAGCTCAGTTGGTAGAGCGTTTGAATGGCATTCAAAAGGTCAGGAGTTCGATTCTCCTGTGCTCCACACAGAAAAGGGAAGCGTTGATGCTTCTCCTTTTTTTGTTCAAGGACCGATTGCGTATATGGAAAAGAAAACAATCATCATCGGCGGCGGCGTCTCCGGACTGACTTCCGGTATCTATGCCCGCCTCAACGGTTTCGATACCCTGATTCTTGAGAAGACTGTCAATATGGG
>JAKSJK010000030.1 GCA_024398095.1 Bacteroidales bacterium | reverse complement strand
ATATGAAATTCAACTTCGGGTTCTTCGGGACCCCCGAACATAGGGTATTCAACTACAAGCCGCGCTACTACGACCCCGAAAAGGAGGAGCTTCAGAAGAAGTTCGACAAGGTCGACGGCAGCCTCAACGACAAGGACGGGAAGTATGTGCCCGGCTCTATTGTCAAAGGCAGTTTCCGCGACGGAGCCTATCAGGAGCAGAGAGGTCACAACACCAAGGCGTCCAGGTTCATAGGCCTGATCGCCCTGCTTCTCATCTTCGCCGCCATGTACCTCATAGCACAATGCTGGCCTGCGGTAATGGCCGGCCTCAGCAAGTAGAGCCATGCACATCAGAGTACTTCCTGGCAACATTGCCAACATGATAGCCGCCGGAGAGGTGGTACAGCGCCCTGCGTCCGTAGTGAAGGAGCTGATGGAGAATTCCATCGACGCCGGCGCCGGCAGTGTGACCGTCGTCATCCAGGACGCCGGCCGCACCCTCATCCAGGTAATTGACGACGGATGCGGAATGGCTCCGGACGATGCCGTGGTCTGCTTTGAGCGCCACGCCACCAGCAAGCTCGCCAGTGCGGAAGACCTGGAGAGCATTCTCACCTATGGCTTCCGTGGCGAGGCTCTTGCCTCGATAGCAGCCGTGGCCCAGGTAACCCTGCGCACCCGCCGCGAGGAAGACGAGGTGGGCTGCGAGGTCAATGTGGCCTCCTCGACCGTCAACTCGGTAGAAGAAGTTTCCGCCGCAAAAGGCTGCAACATCGCAGTGCGCGACCTCTTTTACAATGTGCCGGCCCGCCGAAAGTTCCTCAAGAGCGACAATGTGGAACTCAAGCACATTGTCTCCGAATTCACACATGTAGCCCTTACCAGGCCGGATGTTGCGTTCACACTCAGTCACAACGGCAAGGACATCTATGTACTCAAGAAAGCCAAGTCGCTGAAATTCAGGATACAGAACCTGCTTGGCAGCGCCACATCCGATGACCTGATCGACATAAACGCCGAGACCTCGATAGTGAATATCAACGGTTTCGTCGGACATCCCGAAACCGCCCGCAAGGGTAATTCCGAGCAGTATTTCTTCGTCAACGGACGCTACTTCCGCAGCCCGTATCTCCACAAAGCGGTGATGAAGGCCTACGAAAACCTCATCCCCGACGGCACCGTGCCGACATATTTCATATATCTTGATGTGCCTCCGCACACCGTGGATGTGAATATATCCCCGACCAAGACCGAAATCAAGTTCGAGGAAGACAGCATTCTCTTCCAGACCATCTACGCCTGCGTCAAAGAGGTGATGGGCAGGCAGGAATTCGAAGGCAGCATTGACTTCGAGACTGCAGGAATGCCCGATATACCGACCTTCAGCAGCAATTTCGAAGAGTTCCACCAGATTCACGAGCCGAAAATCAGCATCGACCCGACCTACAACCCATTCGACAACGACGGATTCCAGACTTCAGACCTCACAGGAGGCGGTTTTGTGGGAGGTAAGCCGACCGATTTCGACAGCGCGGAGTTCGGCGCGAAGGCTGGGTTCGGAGGACAATCCGGTTTCGGAGGACAGAGCTATGTGAGCCATGATCAGGCCTACGGCAAGCTGTTCGAGGAAAGCGTCATGCCGACGGTCAAGGCAATGACCGTGAACGGCAAGTACATAATGACGGTCGTCCGCTCCGGCGTGATGGTAATAAACATACGCCGTGCAAAGGAGAGGATTCTCTTCGACCGCTTCATAGACGCCATGTCCCAGAACGCCCACATCACCCAGCAGGCACTCTTCCCCGAGCCTGTGGAGATCGGCGTGGAGAACAAACTCATAATCGATGACAACGCGGAACTGCTCGCTTCCCTGGGCTTCGACATCCGCCCGTTCGGAAACGACACGGTTGTGGTGAACGGTGTTCCCGAGGGCTATTCGGCCCAGCAGGGCAAAGCCAAGGAACTCCTCTACCAGGTGCTTGACGCCCTGAAGGAGAACAACGGAAGCCTGCAGGAGACCATGGCTGCCAATCTGGCGGAAAAATTTGCCAGGATCGGCGCAATGACAGACGAAAACATCAGTTCCCCTGTACAGGCACAGAGGTTGATAGATGCATTGTTCGCCTGCTCGAACGCGGAATTCACCAATTCCGGACGCAGGACCATGACACTCATCACAACCGAAGAACTAGATAAGAAATTCTAAGATGTTCAGAAACATACCGAAAATCACCAAGAACCTCCTGATCATAAATGTCATCATCTGGGTGGCATCGTGGATCATGCACAAGACCGGCAATCCGCTGCTCATGGACTGGTTCGCCCTACACTTCCCTACCGGAAGCGAAGACAGCCATTTCCACATCTGGCAGCTGTTCACCTACATGTTCCTGCATGACGACACCAGCATAGCCCACATATTCTTCAACATGTGGTCGCTGCTGCTGTTCGGCTGCACACTTGAAAGAACCTGGGGAAGCGCCAAATACCTGCTGTTCTATGTAGTCTGCGGCGTGGGTGCGGCCCTCTGCGAGCTCGGCGTGAACTGGATACAGTTCGCAGGCGACATGGCTCACTACGAGCCGAACTCCGTCAGGATGGCCTACGACATGTTCACGACAGTCGGAGCCTCCGGTGCAATCTACGGACTGCTACTGGGCTTCGGTATGCTTTATCCGGACACCCAGTTCATGCTCATCTTCCCTCCTATTCCGCTCAAAGCCAAGTGGATGGTCATCATCTTCGGTGCGATGGAAATCGTCCTGAGCATCGTCGGCACAGGAAACGTTGCCCATGTGGCCCACCTGGGAGGCATGCTCTTCGGCCTGGTACTGATACTGGTCTGGAAGAAGAACATGAAACTCTACGACAATTCAGACTATTGAAAAAGAAGAAAAACATATTCCTCGGAATAGCAGCCAGAATACTGCTGACGGCGCCTGCGGGGCTGCTTCTGCTCTCCTGCCTGTCCGTCTTCATCAACCCTGCAAAGGCCTGGTTGCTGGTACCGCTTGAGATACTTTTCTGGCCGTTGGTGCTTTTGAACTTTGCACTTGCAGTATGGGCGGCCGTCAGGCGTTCCAAGGCAATCCTGATTCCTTTGTGCGCACTGATACCGGCCCTCTTTTTCCTCGGCCGCTTCATCCAGACAAAGGGTGGAGAGGGCCCGGAAGCCGGGAAACACAATGTCCGTGTGGTAAGCTACAATGTGGGCCGTTTCCAGACCTACCCGGACAGATACACCCCGGAGGCCTGCCGCGACTCTGTCAGCGCTTTCCTGCGCAGCACCCAGGCCGACATCATCTGCCTCCAGGAGTACCACCTCTCCCTGCAGAACCTGCGCATCCAGGACATCCTGGGCACCATTCTTCGCGGCTACACCCCAACCTTCTACTTCCTCACCGGCAAGAACGGACGCTTCGGCAATGTGATCCTGAGCCGCTATCCGCTCAAAAACAAGGGCGTCATAAAATTTGACAATAGCGTGAATCTCGCAGTTTGGGCCGACTACCAGATTTCAGACCAGACCGTGCGCGTGTACAACTGCCACCTGGAAAGCTATGGAATCTCCCCTGCCGGAGTAGCCGGCAAACTGTTCGGAGACGACAACAGGGAGGTGCTGGAAAACACCGGCCGGAAGGTACGGAATTCGATCGGGCGCCGTGCCAGCCAGGTGGACCAGATGTTCCAGGAAATGGACGATTCGCCTTTCGTCTCGATGATCTGCGGCGATTTCAACGACTCCCCTCTCTCATACACCTATTTCAAGACACGCCTGGGCCACAGGGACGCCTTCAAGGACGCCGGGCAGGGTTTCGGGGCGACCTATCCGTCCACGATGCCCTTCATCCGTCTGGACTATATATTCTGTCCTAAAATGATGAAGGCCGTGAGCTACGACACACCACAGCTGAAATTTTCCGACCACAGGCCGGTAGTGGCACATCTGCAATTTGAGTGAACCTATGAAAGAAGAAATCGAGAAGGCGCTGAAAATTCTGCGCGAAGGAGGAATTCTCCTCTACCCAACCGACACGGTCTGGGGACTGGGCTGCGACGCAACCAACCCGTCAGCAGTAGCCAAAATCTATGAAATCAAGAAGCGCTCCGACAGCAAGAGCCTTGTGCTGCTGGCCAGCGACATGGATATGATCTGCCGCTATGTGCAGGAGGTGCCTGAAATGGCCATCCAGCTAGTGGAGGTCAACGACAAGCCCATGACCATCATCTACCCGGGTGCCGTGACCGGGAAATACGGCCTGGCAGAGAACACCGTTGCAGAAGACGGAAGTGTGGGCATACGCATCCCGATGATGGATTTCTGCCGGCAGCTGGTGCACCGCTTCGGCCGGCCGATAGTGTCGACTTCCGCAAACATCTCCGGAGAACCGACACCGAAGAAGTTCACAGAGATTACTGACGCCATACTGAAGGCTGCCGATCTGGTGGTGGACCCGGCGCTTGAAGCAGGCGCAACAGGACTCGCATCCCAGATCATTAAAGTCGGTTTGGACTACAGCATACAGATTATTAGAGGATAATTTGTATCTTTGCCCGCGTAAAACGAAACTTCAAACCTTTAAAATATCAGAAAAATGAAGAAGATTCTTACAATTCTCGCCATCGCTCTCGGTATTTCTGCAGCAGCAGTGGCACAGCCAAAGGCTATCGGTGGCCGTCTCGGTTACCAGACTGAAGTCAGCTACCAGCACTACCTCGGCAACCCTAACTTCCTCGAGGTTACCGCAGGTTTCGATTTCAACAGCCTTGCACAGAACGATTTCGGTTTCCTCGCAACGGCAACCTACAACTTCACCTTCGCTCAGCCAAACTGGACTGACCGCGGCACATGGGCATGGTACGCAGGTCCTGGTATCGCTACCGGTTGGGTAAATGACAAGGTTGTCTGGAAACCGGCAGAAGGAGTCAAAGAAGTTTATCATCCGCAGGGCTTTATGATTGGCCTCGCAGGCCAGGTAGGTCTCTCTTACACCTTCTGGTTCCCTCTCCAGCTTTCTGTCAGCCTCAGGCCAGTTGTCGGTATGCACATCAGCGCACCTGTCAAGGAGAAGAATACCGGAGCAGTCATTGTTGACAGCAAGGCCAATTTCTACGACGGCGGTGTAACCTGGAACTGGACCCCTACCCTCTCAGTACACTACGCATTCTAAAGTTTGCGATATATAAAAAAAGGGCGGCTCGCCGAGAAAACGAGCCGCCCTTTTTTTCGTTTTAATCTCTACTGAATCATTCCGGAGAAACCCATGAACGCCATGGCAAGGATGCCGGCGGTCAGAAGGGCGATTGGAACACCCTTGAATGCCTTAGGGACATTGTTGAGGGAAAGCTGCTCGCGGAGACCTGCAAAGATAATCATCGCAAGACCGTAGCCGAGGGAAGTTGCAAACGCATATACAGTAGCCTCGCCGAGACCGAAAAGATGCGGCTGGCCGCCTGCGAAGGTGAACTCCTTGGTAACGACATTGATTGCGACACCGAGAACGGCGCAGTTGGTGGTGATCAGCGGAAGGAAGATACCGAGAGCCTGGTAGAGGCTCGGGCTGATCTTCTTGAGCACGATCTCAACCATCTGCACGAGGGCTGCGATCACAAGGATGAAGGCGATGGTCTGGAGGAACTGGATACCGCAGAGCACCAGAATCTTATTGAGCAGGAATGTTACTACAGTCGCGAGGGTGATCACGAAGCAAACTGCTCCCGACATGCCTGCGGCAGTGTTTACCTTGGAGGAAACGCCCAGGAAAGGACAGATTCCAAGGAACTGGCTCAGAACGATATTATTGACGAATATCGCAGATATGATAATAAGTATATACTCCATGGCTTACTTCTTTTCTGTTAATTTCCTGAATACTACAATAAGGTAGGCGAGGGCGATGAATGCACCCGGAGCAAGTACGAATGCGAGGATACCGTCAGCCTGCACAGGCTTCCATCCGAAGAGGGAAAGATTGCCGAGGAGCTCACGCACGAGACCGAGGAGGGTCAGCGCTACAGTGAAACCCAGACCGATGCCGATTCCGTCGAGAGCTGAATCCACAACGCCGTTCTTGTTAGCGAAGGCCTCGGCACGTCCGAGGATGATGCAGTTCACCACGATGAGCGGAATGAAGAGTCCGAGAGTATCGTAGACAGAAGGAACATATGCCTGCATGAGGAACTGAAGCAGGGTCACGAAGGTTGCGATCACTACGATATAGGCAGGGATGCGGACCTTGTCAGGGATAAGGCGTGCAATGGCACTGATCGCCATGTTGGACAGGATGAGCACGAACATGGTCGCGAGACCCATGCTCAGGCCGTTGATGGCGGAAGTGGTTGTGGCCAGGGTAGGACACATACCGAGGAGAAGCACGAATGTAGGGTTCTCCTTTACCAGACCTTTGGTGATGAGATTAAGCTTACTCATTGTCAGATCCTCCTTCTTCGGTTATTTCCTCTGCAACCTCGGCCGGCTTGATTGTATTGAACACCTTTACGGCATTCTCCACGGCCAGCGTAAAGGCGCGGGAAGTAATGGTTGATGCGGTGATGGCGTCCACGTCGCCACCGTCCTTGGTGACCTTGAGAGTCTTGACGCCAGGATCGAAGCCCTTGAACTGGTCAGCGAAAAGAGGCTCCTTGCACTTTGCGCCCAGACCCGGGGTTTCGTTGCACTCAAGTACGGAAGTGTTCACGATGAGACCGTTCATATCGAAGCCGACCATGAGCTTCAGCGTACCGCCGAAACCGCCGGTTGCGGACTCGATGGCATAGCCGGTGACAACTTCACCCTTCCTTACCATATAATAATTATAGGAAACACCGTCGATCAGAGTGTCCTGAACCTCCGATACGATGTCGCACTCCGGAACTACCGCAGTAACCGCGTTGGTAGTCTTGGCTGCCACTGCCCTGTCGATGGAAGGTTTAGTGAGCACATTCACCCCTGCCAGGAGCGATGAGCACACGAAACAGATCACGAGCAGGCAGATGACCATGTTTGAGAATGTTGATTTCACTGCCATAGCCTATGCCCTCCCGAATTTATGCTGGTGGAACACCTTGTTGATGAGCGGAACCAGCGCGTTCATGAACAGGATTGCGAAGCTGACGCCCTCCGGATAAGAACCGAAGTAACGGATGAGCATGGTGAGAAGACCGATGCCAACGCCATATACGACTCCGCCCCAGTTGCTCATTGGGCTGGTCACATAGTCCGTAGCCATGAAGATGGAGCCGAGGAGCACACCGCCGGTGAGGAGGTTGAACAGAGGATCCGGATACTTGGCAGGGCTGATGAGCCAGAAGATGAGAGCGAAGAGAGCGACAGTGCCCCAGATGCTGAGGGTGATCCAAGGCTTGATGACCCTGCGGCAGAGCAGGTACACAAAGCCCAGAAGCAGTGCAAGGGCAGAGATCTCACCTGCGGAACCGCCGATATTGAAGAAGAGCGTCTGAAGATAGTTTACTCCTGCGAGTTCCTTCACTCCGCCTTCAGCAAGGATGCCAAGCAAGGTTGCGCCTGAAACGGAATCTGCACAGCAGCTGTGGATGAATCCGGCAGGTACAGCCCAGTTGGTCATGGCTGCAGGGAAGGAAATAAGGAGGAAAACTCGGGCTGCAATTGCAGGATTGAACACATTCTGTCCAATACCTCCGAAGGTCATCTTAATCGCTCCGATTGCGAAAATGGCGCCGATGAACATCACCCACCACGGGCAGGTAGGAGGAACGTTGAGAGCCAGAAGAAGGCCTGTTACGACTGCAGAAAGATCCCCGAGGGTGCACTTCTGCTTGAGGAGGAAGCGGGTTACGAGCCACTCCACACCGAGACAGGTTGCGATGCTGACAGCCAGAAGCATCAGTTCACTCCATCCGTAGAAGAGAACTGACACCACCGTAGCGGGCAGCAGGGCAATCACCACATCCAGCATCAGTCTCCTGGTGGAGAGAGGCGAATGTACGTGAGGCGAGTTTGATACTAACATATTTTTCATGATACTGTCTTATTTCTGGGTTGCTGCCTTTGCTGCTTCTGCCGCAGCCTTAGCTGCAGCCGCACGAGCGCGAATGATACCGAGTACCTGGCCCTTGGCGAGGTTGATGGTGTCAAGCAGAGGAATATTTGCCGGGCAGGTGAACTGGCAGCAGCCGCAGGAAATGCAATCCTGCACGCTTCTGGCCTCGAGTTCTTCTGTCATGCCGTTCTGGGCGAGCTTGTTCAGAAGGAATGGTTCCAGTCCCATAGGGCATGCGTCGGCGCACTTGCCGCAGCGGATGCAGGCACTGGCCTCCTTCCTCTTTGTGAACTGCTCTGAAAGATAGAGCAGGGATGAAGATCCCTTGACGGTGCAGGCATCCATGTTTGCAATGGCGCGTCCCATCATAGGGCCGCCGCTGACTATCTTGGCTGCCGCCTCAGGAACGCCGCCGGCATACTCCGCGATATAGCTCAGAGGCATGCCGATGCGGAAAAGGTAGTTGTGCTGCTTCTCCACAGGCAGGCAGTCGCCGGTCACGGTAAGGGTGTTGGTAACAAGCGGCTTGTTCTTCTGGACAGCTTCGTAGACAGCCAGTGAGGTAGCCACGTTCTGAACCACGGCACCGACGCTGATAGGGAGTCCGCCGGACTTCACCTGACGGCGCATTACAGCATTGATGAGTTGCTTCTCACCGCCCTGCGGGTATTTCTTCTTGAGAACCATCACACTGATGCCCTCATATGCGAGTTCAGCTACAGCCTTCTGCATGGCTGCGATAGCCTCAGGCTTGTTCTCCTCAATGCCGATCACTGCAGGACAGCCTCCGAGCACCATCTTCATGATAGCTGCACCGATGACAATCTCCTTGCTGCGCTCAATCATGATGCGGTTGTCGCTGGTAAGGAAAGGTTCGCACTCCGCACCGTTCAGAATAAGGCACTCAGCCTTGCTGCCCGGAGCAGGATTAAGCTTCACATGGGCAGGGAAAGTCGCACCGCCGAGACCTACCACGCCGCACTGCTGGATCTTCGCAAGCACCGCAGCCCTGTCAGTCGGAATCTCGGTCACGAGAGTGTCGCTCAGGTCAATGCCCTCTGCCCACTCGTCGCCTTCCACCGCAATCTCGACATGGGTCATGCTGTTGCCGGAAATGTCCTTGCGCGGAGCGATGCTCTTCACGGTACCGCTCACTGATGAATGAACAAATGCAGAAATGAATCCGCCCGGCTCTGCGATCACCTGTCCCGCCTTCACCTTGTCACCGACGGCGACAACCGGCTTTGCAGGGGCACCGAGATGCTGGGCCATGGAAATATAGACTGTCTGCGGCAGCGGGAGGACTTCGATAGCACAATTGCGGCTGATCTTGTTGTCATTTGGATGGACGCCTCCGATAGGGAATGTCTTCTTCATAACTTATGCCTCCTTCTCTACTGGTTTCACTTCAGCCTCGGCAGCCTTTGCAGCAGCTTCTGCAGCGGCTTTCGCTGCGGCCTCGGCCTCTTTTGCCTTGCGGTTGCGCTCCTGGATGCGTGCCTTGATGCCCTCCTTGTCAAGCTCCTTAGGGAAGTTGACGCCGTGGATGGCTCCGGTAGGACACATAGCCTCACACTCGCGGCAAAGCTTGCACTTCTCGAAATCGATGTAAGCCACATTAGCCTCAACGGTGATGGCATCCTTGGTACAGGTCTTGGCGCATATGCCGCATCCGATGCATGCTGCAGCGCAGGCCTTCTTGACAGCAGGGCCTTTATCCTTGTTTACGCAGCTTACATACAGACGCATGCCGCGAGGGCCCTTGTTGCGGAGCTCGATGATGTTCTTCGGACAAGCCTTTGCACACTTGCCGCAGGCTGAACACTTCTCCTCGTCCACGACAGGAAGACCGGTTGCAGGATCCATATGGATGGCATCATTCCCGCAGACGGCAACGCAGTCGCCACAGCCCAGACAGCCGTAAGAGCATCCTGTGTCTCCGCTGTAGCAGGCAGCCTTGACACGGCAGGACTTCAAACCGTCGAACTCATTGATCTTCGGACGGTTCTCACAGGTGCCGTTGCAGCGTACCACAGCCACCTTTGGTGCCTGCTCGACAGCCGCACAGCCCAGGACTGCCGCCACCTTCTTCATTGTCTCATTGCCGCCGACAGGGCAGAAGTTCGAGTCGAGATTGCCGGCCTTGACACAGGCGTCGGCGAAAGCACGGCAGCCGGCGAAACCGCATCCTCCGCAGTTTGCACCAGGCATCACCTTCTCGATCTCGTCGATCCTCGGATCTTCCTCGACCTTGAATTTCTGAGCAACGAGATACAGTACCGCGGCGAGAACCACTCCCAGAAGGGTGATCACCAGCACGGTCCATAAAATTGTCAGATTCATATTGTTTTGTGTTTATAGTTTTTCAATACCGAAGACAAACTCGTTCCTGAGCCTGTCTCTGAACATCCACACGCCGAAATACCACGCTGCAACACCTGCCATCGCAACCAGCCCGGAAACGAATTCGTTCACGGACAGGAAGGAACACAGGAGTATGAGCGAAATGAGTATGACGAGAGGAATGACATATGAAAGCCACACAGCCTTGTGGCCCATGACCCTGGACAGAACGACCTGCACCTCTTCACCGACCTGGAAATCCTGGCCTGGAACGGTGCGGACGTCAACCGTCTTGGTCACATTCTCGGAGAGACCGCACAGAGTCTTGGCATGGCAGGCGGCGCAGGCGGACTGGGAGATTATCTCGACAGTCGTCGTGGCAGCCGTAACACTGGTAACCTTGCCTCTATGTGATATATCCCCTTTCACTGCGCCGTAATTTTAAAATGGTGCACCGGACGAGCCCTCGAAGCCGCTGCCGCCGAATGGATCGTATCCGCCGCCGGGGGCGCCGAAGCCATCCGCAGGGCCCAGGTCGTTTATGTCGTAGCCCGAACTGCTGTTCATCTTGGACTCGTACTCGCGCGGAGCTATGCTGGCGAACGAAGCATCGAGCGACTCTTCCCTGCCATCCACGAACCTCGCTTCGGAAGCCTTGAAGACAAGATCCACATCTCCGATCTCACCGTTACGGTGCTTGGCGATGATGAGCTGGGTTTCGCCCTGCTTTACATCTTCGCCGCCAATGCCCTGGTAGTCCAGACGATGGATGAAGAGTACCATATCCGCATCCTGCTCGATGGAACCGGACTCGCGGAGGTCACTCAGCTGAGGGCGGTTGTTGGAACCCTGTCGGGTAACAGCCTGGCGGCTGAGCTGGGAGAGCGCGATGATAGGCACGTTCATCTCCTTGGCTGTAGCCTTGAGGGTACGGGAAATGGCCGCAACCTCCTGCTCTCGCATGCCTCGGAGCTCTGCCGGGCCCTGCATGAGCTGCAGGTAATCCACGAGCACCAGCCTTACGCCTTTCTGCTTGACGAGTTTCTTGACCTTCGAACGGAACTCCATCACCGGAAGGGACGGGGTGTCGTCGATATATATAGGCGCCTTGGAAAGGTCCACGAGCTTCTGCTCCAGACGTGTCCAGTCGCTCGGTTCGAGCTTGGAACCACCCTTGAGCTTCTTGCCGTCGATGCCAGTCTCGGAAACCATCATACGGGTTACGAGCTGCTTGGCAGGCATCTCAAGAGAAAATATGGCTACCGGATAGTTCTGGATCGCGGCGTTACGGGCCACATTCAGCGCAAAGGCAGTCTTACCCACGGAAGGACGGGCTGCAAGGATTATGAGGTCCGACGCCTGCCAGCCAAGGGTGATGTCGTCGATTGACGGGAAGCCTGAAGGCACACCGCTGTAACGGCCCTCCAGCTTCTGAAGATCCTCGAGGCTGCGGAGGGTGGCATTGATCACATCGGTGATCGACTGTGCGTCCTTTGCCGTGTTGTTCTCGATGGCGCCGAAAATCTCGGTCTGGGCCATATCCACGAGATTCTCCATGTTCACACTGTCGTCGTAGGCAGTCTTGAGAATCTTGTAGGATGCGGTGATGAGCTCACGCTGGATGAACTTCTGCTTGACGAGCTTTGTGTAGTACTCGATGTGGGCTGCGCCGCCCACGCGGGACGACAATTCCGCCAGATAGGCGGCTCCACCGACCTCCTCGAGCTTGCCCTCCGCACGGAGTTTCTCTATGACCGCGAGCAGATCTACAGGATAATGATTGTTGTAGAGATTGCGGATAGCCTCATAGATTATCCTGTTGCGCTCGCTGTAGAAACATCTCGGCTGGGAAAGTTCCTCGATGGTATCCTCGACACAGTTTGGCTCCACGAGCAACGCACCAAGAACCGCCTCCTCTATTTCAAGTGCCTGAGGAGGCGTTGTGCCCATGAGGGCCTCAAGGTTGACCTGCTCCTCCCTTTTGTGAGGGGCACGTCTGTTCGTGCTGCCAGCCACTGTGACTAGTCGAGGGTTTCAGGGTTGACGAGGATGCGTCCGCAGTATTCGCAGATGATCACCTTCTTGTTTGAAGACACCTCGATGACGGTCTGAGGAGGGACGGTGCTCATGCATCCGCCGCAAGCGTTGCCGTTGTAGAGAGGAACCACTGCGAGATGGTTTACATAGCTGTTGCGTACCTTGTCGTAAGCTACCATGGTACGAGGATCGATCTTAGCTGCGCAGGCATCGCGCTCTGCAACGAGAGCCTCCTCTTCCTTGGCGGTAGACTCCACGATGGTGGCGAGCTCGGCATTCTTGGCGTCGAGGTCGTTGTTCTTCACTGCCTGACGCTCCTGGAGACCTGCGATCTCATGCTTGCGGGCCATGATTTCCTCACGGGCCTCACCGATGCGCTTCTCAGCGATCTGGCGGAGGAGGTCCTGGTTCTCGATCTCCTTCTGGAGGGAGTCGTACTCACGGCTGTTGGTGATGTTGTCCAGATGCTCGCGGTACTTTGCAATCTGAGCCTCGCACTCTGCAATGTTGTTCTTGTTTGCAGTCATTGAAGAGGTGTACTCGAGAATCTCTGCCTCGAGAGCAGCGATGCGGTCTGCGATTGCTGCGAGATCTTCCTCGAGAGACTCCACCTCGAGAGGAAGTTCGCCTCTGAGCTGGAGGATCTTGTCGATCCTGGTGTCAGCCTGCTGGAGGGCGTAAAGGGTCTTGAGCTGGTCACGGACGCCTGATGCGGCCTCGGCCAGGTTTTTCTGGATTGATACGAAGGTCTCCCTCTGATCAATAGGGGCCTCGATCTTCTGAGTTTTCTTTGTTGCCATATCGATATGTTGATTGTTTTTTAATTTTGCGGGCGACAAAGATAGGGATATTTTCGCAAAAGTAAAATACAATTTTACAGCGAATCTTTGATCTCGGTGAGCTGCTGTCTCATTTCCTTGAGGCTCTCAAGCACCTTGAGCTTGCTGTCAACCCCGCTGCCTTCCTTGCTGGCAAGGGCTTTCGCAGCGCCTTCGAGGGTCATGCCCTGGGTCTTCACGAGGAAATGGATGCGTTTGAACACTTCGATGTCCTCCGCCTTGAACTGCCTGTTGCCCTTTGCATTGCGCACAGGGTGGATGTAACGGGGAAAGGAGTTTGCCCAGAAACGGACTGCTGAAGTGTTCTCACCAAGGATTTCGGCAACTTCGCCGATTGAATAATAAAGCTTTTCCATTGCAATGGTTTTAATCGAGTGTCTGTCCGGTGGAAGCGGAAACCATGACCAGATCGGCATAGTCTTCGGGCGCCACCGATGCGAACATATATCTGGCAGGGTCGCACACAAGCGTGTCCCTGATAATTTCGTAGTGTATGTGAGGGGCGTACGAGATGCCCGACATTCCGACGGTGCCTATCCTGGAACCGCGCTTCACCCTCTCATCCTTTCTCACACCTATCGAGCCCAGGTTGCCGTATCTGGTCACATAGCCGCCATTGTGCTTGATAGTGACCATGTTTCCATGTCCCTGGGTGGAACGGGCAACCGACAGGACTATTCCGTCTGCCGCGGCCACGACATCCGTTCCGGACGGGGCTATGATGTCCAGCCCCTCGTGGGTAACCTCCATCTTCAGGAACGGGGAGGTCTTCATGCCCACCGAAGCACCCGCCCTGATGGAGGAGAAGTTTCCGATCGGTGCCGAAACAGGAGGGACGCAGGCATCCTTCCCAAGCAGGATCGCAAAAGCCCTGCGGAAGTTTTCATCCACCTTGGAAGCCCCATCCAGAGCGCTCACAAGCTTTGATCTGGTGAAAGAGGACACATCCGAGTCCGAATCGTCATCTCCGGCCATAGCGATGTCAAAATCGGAACTTGTCGGAATGGCGCTGTGGAAGATGGATTCGTATATGGCCACATCCCTGTGATCCAAGCCCTTGACGACAGCTCCGAGAAGGTACATGTCCTCCTTCATCTGCGGATAGACCTGTTCGTAGACCTTGTTCTCAGCCTTGAGTTTCTTCTCCACATCGGTATTGAAGAAGAGGGCGAAGAGAATGTACCACAGCAAGGCCAGCACCGAAGCCGCAAGCAGATACTTCACCGCCGTGACGACAATGCCCCTCAAGGTCACGGCAGATTTCTTCACCACGCCAGTGGCAGTATCGATTATATACTTGGGTTTCAACATATTAAGCCTTATTTATACTGTTTGCGCAGACCCTTCTGCACAGGTACTTCCTCAACTATTGTCTTCCAATCCTCATACGGCATCTCCATATCCATGAAGCCGGCAGGGTTGACAGGCCTGCCTCTGAATATCACCTCGTAGTGGAGGTGGTTTCCGGTCGATTTGCCGGTCGTTCCAACATAGCCCAGATGAGTGCCGCGGCTGACCTTCTGCCCGACCTTCACAGAGATGGCGTTCATGTGCGCATACCTGGTCTTGTAGCCGAATCCATGGTCCACAATCACACTGTTTCCGTAACCTTTATTATACTCCGCGGACTCGACAACGCCGTCTCCGGTTGCGTAAATCGGATTACCCTTGTACGAGGCCAGGTCGACACCCGCATGAGACTCTCTCCCCTTGTAGACGGGGTCGTTCCTCATGCCGAAAGGAGATGAGAAACGGAAGGTCCCAGGCTCTGTCGAAAGAGGGCATATCGCAGGAATCGAAACGGCAATCTCACCAGCCCTTCTGGCCAGCGCCTCGGACTCGTCGAACGAGCGGCTCTGCACCACCGCCTTCTTCAGCAGCAGGTCGAGCCGCCTGGCTGCGGCAGCCAGAGACGGATTCTTCTCATCCAGTTCCTCGTAGCGGCGGGCACCGGAAATGCCGGCGTTCCTGGCGGCGGGCGTAATCTCGCTCAGACCGAAGATGGAACGGTAGATCTCGTCGTCCCGGCGTGCGATTCCATCCAGGGATGCCGACGCCGCGTCCATCTTCCTGGCCATGACCTCGATGCGGGACTGCCAGCGCACATTGGCCATCCTCAGCAGGAAGGTCTTCGGCAGGTCCTTGTGGAGAGCCGAGGTGGCCCACATGTAGGAGAACAGGATGGCGAAACTGAGCGCGACGACGGCCAAAGCCTTGCCAAGGTGCCCCGTCGGAGACACCTTTTCCAGCTCATATGAGAGGGTTCTTCTGTTGAAGCTGTACTTTTTCGGCTTGGTCATCTTTGCAAATATACAACAAAATCGTAAATTTGCGGGCTCATTATAATTTTGCAAATTATACAAAGACTCAATATGACATCTAAAGAAATCAGACAGAAGTTCCTCGACTTCTTCGCATCGAAGGGCCACACCATAGTGCCTTCCGCACCTATGGTAGTAAAGGGTGACCCTACCCTCATGTTCACCAACGCCGGCATGAACCAGTTCAAGGACATCTTCCTCGGCAACGCAAAGACAAAGTTCCCGCGCGCTACCGACTCGCAGAAGTGCCTCCGCGTGAGCGGCAAGCACAATGACCTTGAGGAGGTCGGCCACGACACCTACCACCACACCATGTTCGAGATGCTCGGCAACTGGAGTTTCGGCGACTATTTCAAGACCGAGGCCATCGACTGGGCATGGGAACTCCTCACCGAGGTTTACGGCATCGACAAGAGCCTGCTCTACGCAACCGTGTTCGAAGGTTCCGCAGAAGACGGCACCACCCTCGACACCGAAGCAAAGGAAGCGTGGCTCAAGCACCTGCCTGAGGACCACATCCTCCTTGGCAACAAACATGACAACTTCTGGGAGATGGGCGACACCGGTCCTTGCGGCCCTTGCTCCGAGATCCACATCGACATCCGCACCCCGGAGGAGAAGGCAAGCGGCGTGCCCGGACGCGACCTCGTGAACCAGAGCGACCCTCATGTGATCGAGATCTGGAACATCGTGTTCATGCAGTACATGCGCATGGCTGACGGTCACCTCGAGTCCCTCCCTGCCAAGAACATCGACACGGGCATGGGCTTCGAACGCCTCTGCGCAGTGCTCCAGGGCAAGAACTCAAACTACGACTCAGATGTCTTCACCGGCATGCTCGCAAAGATCGGCGAACTCTCCGGACATAAGTACGGCGACGACAAGAAGGCCGACATCGCAATGCGCGTGATCGCCGACCACATCCGTACCATCAGCTTCTCCATCGCTGACGGTCAGCTTCCTTCCAACGTGAAGGCAGGCTATGTGATCCGCCGAATCCTCCGCCGCGCAGTCCGCTACGGCTACACCTTCCTCGGCTTCAACGAGCCTTTCCTCTGCCGTCTGGTTCCTCAGCTCATCAGCGACATGGGCGAGGCCTATCCGGAGCTTCCTAAGCAGCAGAAACTCATCGAGAGCGTCATCCGCGAAGAGGAGAATGCCTTCCTGAAGACTCTCGACCGCGGCATCAAGCTCCTGGACGACTGCATGAAGGCAGCCAGCGACAAGCTCATCGCAGGCACCGACGCATTCAAGCTCTACGACACCTACGGCTTCCCTATCGACCTCACCGAGCTCATCGCAGGCGAGAACGGCTTCAAGGTGGACCTCGACGGTTTCAACGCCGAGCTCCAGAAGCAGAAGGAGCGCGCACGCAACGCCACCGCCAACGAATTCGGCGACTGGGTTGAATATGCCCAGGGCGAGAGCGAGTTCGTAGGCTATGACCTTACCTCAACAGAGGGCGCCACCCTCCTCCGCCAGCGCAAGGTCGTTCAGAAGAACAAAGAAATGCTCCAGCTCGTATTCGACCGCACTCCATTCTACGGAGAGATGGGCGGCGAGGTAGGAGACACCGGATACATCGTAAGCGCCGACGGCGAGCAGATCAGGATCCTCAACACCGTCAAGGAAAACGGCCTTACCGTACACATCGCAGAGAAACTCCCTGAGAACTGCGAAGGCGAATTCACTCTCGTGGTGGACGCAGAGCGCCGTCAGAAGATTGCCAACAACCACAGCTGCACCCACCTCCTCGACAGCGTGCTCCGCGAAGTTCTCGGCACACATGTCGAGCAGAAGGGTTCATATGTATGTGACGGATACCTCCGCTTCGACTTCAGCCACTTCGAGAAACTCTCCGACGAACAGATCCGCACCGTCGAGCACAAGGTCAACGCCCTCATCCGCGCAAACTATCCTCTGGTAGAAAAGAGGGACGCAACCATGGACGAGGCTATGGCCATGGGCGCAATCGCACTCTTCGGCGAGAAATACGGCGACCGTGTACGCGTCGTGAACTTCGGTCCGAGCACCGAGCTCTGCGGCGGCTGCCACACCTCTGCAACCGGCAACATCGGATACTTCCAGATCACAGGCGAATCCGCAATCGCTGCAGGCGTACGCCGCATCGAGGCTGTGACCGGAGTCGCAGCAGAATCATATTCCGAGGCCGCACAGGAAGCCCTCCGCTCCGCAAAGGCACTCTTCAACAACTGTCCTGACCTTGCAGCAGCGATCCAGAAGCTCATAGGAGAGAACGCAGGCTTCAAGAAGCAGGCTGAAGAACTTGCAAAGCAGAAGGCTGCAGAACTCGCGAAGTCTCTCAAGACCCTCGGTGAGGACGTTAACGGCCGCAATGTCGTTGCAATCCGCAACACCGACCTTGCCCCTGATATGAACATGCTCCGCGACGCTGCGATCATGATCCAGAAGGAAGTCACCAACACAGCCGTTGTCGCAGCCATCGAATCCGACGGCAAGCCTCAGCTGCTGCTCATGTACTCAGCCGACCTCGTGGCCGCTGGAAAGAACGCCGGCAAGGACATCCGCGAAGGCGCCAGGTTCATCCAGGGCGGTGGCGGCGGACAGCCTGGCGTTGCAACCGCAGGCGGACGCAATGCAGCCGGTCTCGACGACGCCCTCAAGGCTCTCATCGAAGTTGCAACCAAGTAATATTCCCGTATAAGTGAAAAAACTCGACCAGTTCCTCCTGAAGTCATTCCTGGGCCCGTTCGCAGCGGTGTTCATGGTGGTGCTGTTCATCCTTGTGATGCAGTTCCTGTGGCTTTACATCGATGAACTGGTCGGCAAGGGACTTGCGTTCAGCGTGATCCTGGAGTTCCTCTTCTGGGGCGCCTGCATCACCATCTCGACCGCACTTCCCCTCGCGGTGCTGCTCGCATCCGTGATGACCCTCGGCAACCTGGGCGAGAACAACGAGCTCCTGGCCATAAAGGCTGCCGGAGTCTCCCTCGCCAGGGTTTTCGTTCCTCTCAGCGGAGCAATAGTACTGGTATGCGTAGGAGCCTTCTTCGCCGCGAACAACCTGATTCCGGAGGCATACAGCCGCATCTTCACCCTGAGAAACGACATCCTCAGGACCAAGAACGAGATCAAGATCCCGGAGAAGACCTTCTACGACGGCATCGACGGCTATGTCCTGCGCATAGACAGGCGTGACGACAAGACCGGCATGATGCACGGGGTGATGGTCTACAACCACAGTTCCAACAAGGGCAACATCTCTCTGACCATGGCGGATTCCGCCCTGATGGCCATCTCGAAGGACAAGCAGTACCTGACCTTCCAGATGTACAACGGAAGGAACTACGAGGAGACCAATACCAAGAAATACCGCGACACAACCCTCCAGTTCCAAAAGATCGACTTCGCCCACCAGGAACTCAGGATCTCACTGGAAAACTACGCCTTCCAGAAATCCGAGGCCGGCGAGTTCAAGGATGAGATCAAGGCCCTCAATCTCAAGCAGCTGGAGAACCAGAAAGACTCGCTCGGAAGCATCAATGACGGCATAGTCCGGGGGCACGAGTCATCGATGATGACCAGCAGCCTCCTCCGCTTCTCGAAGCAGCTGGACACCACCAGCAAGGGCATAAGTGCCATCTTCGAGCCGGAAAACCTCGACCGGTGGGACAATCTTGACCAGGAGATCAGCGCCTACTACAAGGCGGCCAACAACGCTAATGAAATTGTCAGCAACCTGACCTCCTATTCCAGGGATACCTACCAGTACACCTACCTCTTGCGCCGTATCGACGAAGGCATATTCAAGAAGTTCGCACTGGCGCTCGCCTGCTTCATCTTCTTCTTTGTGGGAGCCCCGATCGGAGCACTCATCAGAAAAGGCGGACTCGGCACGCCGGCCATCATCTCGGTGCTCTTCTTCGTACTCTACTGGGTAATCGACGTGACCGGCACGAAACTGGCCAGGGACGGTGCTGTGGATTCTTTCACGGGCGTGTTCATATCGGCCTATGTACTATTGCCTCTGGGCGCCTGGTTCACCTGGAAGGCCATAAATGATTCCGCAATTTTCAATCTCGACAGCATGAAGAACCTCTTCAGAAAGATAAAGAGGAAGGTCGTCAGCATCTTCCACAAGACAAGGATAGTCTACATGGGCACACCGGAGTTCGCAATCGCGCCTCTGGAGGAACTGCTCAAGAACGGCTACAAGGTAATCGCAGTCGTAACCGTACCGGACAAGGCCAGCGGACGTGGCCTCAAGGTCAACGAGAGCGCCGTAAAGAAGTATGCTGTGGAACACAACATCCCTGTCTACCAGCCGGAGAAGATGAAGGATCCGGAATTCATCGAGGCAATGAAGGCACTCAAGCCGGACCTCTTCGTGGTTGTCGCCTTCAGAATGCTGCCTAAGGTGGTTTGGGAGATACCTAAGCTGGGCACCTTCAACCTCCACGCAGCCCTGCTGCCTCAGTACCGTGGAGCAGCCCCTATCAACTGGGCCATCATCAATGGTGAACGCGTATCAGGCGTAACCACATTCATGATCGACGACGGCATCGACACCGGCAAGATCATGATCCGCGAGCAGGTCCGCATCGATGAAAATGAGACCGCCGGCAGCCTCCACGACAAGCTCATGGAAGTCGGTTCGAAAGTCGTACTCCAGACTGTGGAAGGTCTCATCGAGAACGACATCGAGTTCCGCCTTCAGAAGACCTTCATCCAGGGTGACGAGCAGCTCAGACCTGCCCCTAAGCTCACCAAGGAACTCTGTCACATCAAGTGGGATGCAGACACCGTATCCATCCGCAACCTCATCCGTGGTCTCAGCCCATATCCAGCAGCCTACACAGACATGGTCAAGGACGGCGTCACAACTTCCATGAAGATATTCTCGACCACCGTAGCCAGTGAAGAATTCCTCGCCGCAAGAATGGCCGAAAAGGGAGTAGACAACTTTGTTCCGGGCACAGTACTTTCTGACGGCAAGACCTACCTTGCCATCACCACAAACGACGGTGCGCTCCTCATCGACGAATTACAGCTCGCCGGCAAGAAGCGCATGGACGTAAAAGCATTCCTTCTCGGATTCAGAGATCCGGAAAGTTATTCGATAGCGTAACCCTGTTTGATCAGTTCATCTATTATGTACTGAGGGTGATTCACAAAGATCGCCTTGACTCTGTCGTAGTAAGGGAACATGTCCGAGATAAGTCCGGAATAGCTGTTCTTGTTTGACGGAGTCTGGTAGACGCTCACGCGTACACCTGCATCGAAGTATTTAGTAACAGGCCAGTATTCGCTGGCACGCAGTGTACCGAAAGGCATCTGGGCCCAGCCATTTGCACCGTAGTTCTCAGGAGCATCCACCTTGCTGTTCCAGGCGGCCTCTATACCGTAATTGCTCGCCAGAGAAGTCCTTATACCCTTGTAATCGGCATATCCGGAAGGCACCAGATACTCAACCAGGTTGCAGGCACCATACTCCTTCGCAATCTCGGCGCTGCGGTCCATCACCTTCTGGTACTCATCCACGCTGTTGCCCTTGATATCGAGCCAGACCTTGGTTCCGAGAGGGTTCTTTTCCTTATCCGCAAGAATCTTGAGGAAATCACCCAGCGATGGCATCTGGCTGCCGTCCGTAAGCGTTCCTGCAGCCCTGATTTCAGCGAGCGTATGCTGCACAGGAAGCAGTCCGTTCACCTTTCCGTCCACCGGATGGCAGACCAGGACATCGTTATCAGCAGTCCAGACCACATCAACCTCTGCCGCGTAACAATGGGTATCGATGGTTTTCTGAAGCGCAGTAAGGGAATTCTCAGCAGCGCCATTCTCCAAGAAACCACAGCGATGCGCTACGACCTTGTAAAGTCTAGCCTTCGCAGGTTGCTTGAAGGTAAAGGTCTTTGACACGGTACCGCAGACAAGCTGAGCCTGAGCCTCGCGATCCTCATAGGTTTCGTTCTGGGCAATTGTGAAGCTCACGGTAAAGGTACCTGCCGGACCGGAAAGACGGGATGCCTCCACCCAGACAGAATTCAATTCGAGTTTCCACGGATTGCTAGCCGCGAACTTTACAGAAGACTTGCCTCCACTCTTCTCGAAGCTCATCACCTCGGAGCCATCGACAATATTGATTTTGTCATCAATCTTGACTTCTGTATTACCCTTGCAGGCAGCCAGGCCGAAAAGAACAGTCAATGCTGCCAATATGGTACGCACTGTTTTCATACCTATATAAATATGGTTTATTTTATGTTGAACACAAGTATGTCTGAATATCTGTAGGTGCCGCTGCCATCATGACAGGCGAGCCCCAGGTACAGTTTGCCGTCTTTGACCTTCATGCTCTCCCCTTCGGCATAACCTATCTTGGTCAGTCCGAAAGAAGACATGGCATTATTATCTTCGATGGCCTTCAGAGCTGTACGCTTGACAACGACTTTTCCCTGATAATCATAGACAGTAACATAGGCATAGGACTTATAGTTGCTGCCGTCTGCCACTGCATTGCCCTCGTAGAACCAGACATAATCCCCGTGGACCTCGTGGCCCTGGTGGGAGTAGCTGTAAGTCTGCCCGGCCTCGACGCTGCCGCGCGGTATCTCGAAGTATCCCAAAGGAGTCAGGTCCGCAAGGTCTCTGGCCTTGAAGGTACGGGAAGCTGTGGTGGCATCGTCATTCGTGATATTCGATGCCGTACCCATCCTCACATTGAGCGTCACGTCCTTGAGAGGCAGATTCAATGCCTGGTCCAGATCATATACCCAGAAGTAACGGAATGCCTTTCCTGAGACACGGGTTCCTACAAGCAGCCTTCTATAGTCAAAGTCTACAGAAACCTGCAGGTCCATGTGGCCTGTCTTGGAAAGTACGAAGGTATCGCCCGCATAGCCTCCCTTGAGGGTGGTTCCCGGCTTGTACTGGATTCTGGAGAAAGAAAGATTTTCTCCATATCCGTCAGAGCCGGACTGCCCGTTGGAATTGCACCAGATGTAGGTATTTCCGTCTTCAGCAGCCTCCGCGACTATCTGGGTCATGTGACCGAAACGTTCGAGAGTCATGTAGCTGGTATACCCTACAGAAGGTCCCGGGCAGAAACTCAGATACTGGTACTTGTCACTGCTCGGGCCCTGCGAGTAGTAAAAGTGGGACGCATCAGTGAAATCGAAGCCCTGCATGATATTCTTCTGCTTGTAGAGCATGACGCCCTTGGAGAATATCATGCTGGCTGACAGAGGTGCTGCCATACCCGAGAGGTCCGGTACATAGCTTTCCGGAACAAAGGCCCCCTTCTGGGTAACTGTCAATTCCGTGCTGCCGCCTTTCCATGTGAAGAGCACCTTGCCCACTCTGGTTTCCGCCTCATTGGCTGTCCAGCTTATCTTGACCACAGCAGTGCCATCCGCACCAGGGCGACTGGTGCTGAGCCATGACGCAGACGTCTCCACCTTCCAACTGCCGCCGGCAGTGACATTCACAAGCTTCGATCCCGCGGACCTGCCGGCGTCGATGGTCTGGGGATTAACCGTCAAGGTCATCTCCGGCTTTGTGCAGGAGATGACCATAGACAGTATTGAAATAACTGATAAGAAACGACGCATTACTTGCCAAGGCTGACTTCAAAGCCCTTGAGGTCGGTCCAGCCGGCACCTACCTCCAAGGTGGAAGCAGGAGTAGCCCTGTACTTCAGAACCACAAGTCGGAAATAGAGGGTTCCGTCAGCAATAGCCGGAGCCTCGATGGTATACTTGTGATAAGTATCGTCCGTAGTCTTGTCATAGGACTTTCTGGTATTGGTATAACCAGAAGCACCTATTGAGCTAGGGGTGTTCCACAGATGAGCGAGGAAGGAATCCTCACCACGGGTCTGGAGGGTTGCACCAGGGACTGCTGTCCAGTTGGTCTTGTCGCTTGAGTACTCGAGGAAGTAGAAGCCGACAGATCCGCCTGCACCGCCACAGCCAACCTCGATGTCGAGAGGAGTGCCGGCAGCAAGTCCGCTGACAGGGATTGAAACAAGCCAGTAGTCACCTTCGAGCATTCCCTGAACCTGAATAGAAGGATTGAATGTCCTGCTCGTGCAGGTTCCTTTTACAAAGACTGTCTGGAGCTTTGCGTCGATATTGCCTCCGGAAGTAGCCGGAACATAATCATCTGGCGTTTTCAAGCCAAACCAGTTCTTGCCATATGTTTCTGAAGCTTTGATGTCATCGGCAGCCATGCCGAGAGCATAGAAGTTCCATCCGCAAGGTATGCCGCTAAGTCCGGTTGAACCTCCGGTCTTGTCGGTGTAAGCGATGGTAAGGTCGCCCTTGAAGCGGGTAGATCCGCCGCCACCGGTGGTGATTGCCTTATCGTGAGTCAGGCGGACGTCTGCGCTCACGCGGAGCCTTACATAGAGCTTGCCGCTGACCGCACCCGGCTTGAACTTCACGTCGAAGGTACCCACATTGGTGTCGGTAGTATTGTCCACAGGAGCGGCATGATAGGAAACTGTTGTACCTGCGACAGTTTCGGAAACAGCGCCTGGAGCTGCAGTCCAGTTTGTACCATCTGTCGAGTATTCGGCAAGGAAGTAACCGGCTGAAGAGCCACTGCCGCCCATGCATCCGCTGAACTGGATTTCAGCGTTCTCAGTGAGGCTGACCTCGTCACAGGTAAAGAGCACAGCGTCATCGGTATACATACCCTTCCAATAGAGATGTCCGCCGGTGAAACTCTGGCTGTTGATTGCGGTTGCAGTCTTTCCTGCAGCCTCAACAATCGAGAGTTTGCCCTTGCCTTCCATTGCGGCAATCCAGAACTCGCTCTTCCAGCTTGGATATGCTGCCTCATACTCTGCAGCCTTCTCGGAATTGGCAGCTCCCTCGAAGGTCCACTTCGCAAGCACACCGCTGGTTTCGCCGCCTGGAGTAGGGGTCACAGGCTTGGTCACCTTGAGAGTGAGAGGGCCAACCGCGAGAGTGCCGAAGGTACCGCTGATGGTAAGCTCGCCCTCAGCCTCCGGAGTACCCTCGACAGCAATGCTGGCAGTGCCGTTTCCTTCAGCTAATTCAGCAGTGCCGGCAGGAATGCTGAGACCAGCAGACGCGCCGCCGAGAGTGAAGCTGTAGTCAAACTTCTCTTCTCCTGAAGCACCGGAATAAGGAATGGTCACAACTGCAGCGCTGGTCTCACCCACAAC
>JAKSJK010000003.1 GCA_024398095.1 Bacteroidales bacterium | reverse complement strand
GGGACTCGAGATAAACGGTTTTCTCGCAGACCTTGTAGTCGATGGTGGAAGTGGTAAGCTGCTCGTTGTCGCCGGCGTTGCCGCTTTCAGTATTGCTGACGACAATACCCTCGAGGAGAACATAGTCCTTGATAGTCTTGTCGGCATACCTGTCCTTGAGCTCTGTGAAGGAAATCGCGTTTCCGAGGGTCTCCTTTGAGTTCTTCTGGACAAGGTTGATCTGTACAGCTACCCTGTCACCCCAGCCGTCGGTGAATGAGAAGGTTACCGCAGCGGTGCGGAGAGCCTCTTCATCGGTATTAGGCTCGGTTGTGATGCACATGGTGCCGGATTCGCCTCCGTATGGATCGGCCTCAACACTGGTAGCGCTGATCCAGCCGGCATTTTCCTCGTCGGAGTACTCGATGTTGACATCCATATACTCATAAGGGACATTGGTAGTCACAGGCTGCTCGTGGAGTCCGCCTGCACCGGGAACGATGACAGAGGTGTTGGCAAGGCTGAGGACAGCCTCGATGAGACCCTTCTGCTTCACATAGACCGTATCCCTGCGCTCGTCGAGGTCGCTGCAGAGAATGATGCCGGCCTTACGCTTGAACTCCTCGTTGAAAGAGCACTCGGCTGTGAGCTTGCAGTCGCCGTCGCCCTTCATGTCGGAGAGGGTGATCCATTCGTTGTCACCCTCGGTGAACTCAACGTGGAAAGGACCGTTTGAGTAGACGTCAATCTCTACCGAGCTCGCGTCTGCGTCAACGACATAATCCTTGGTCGGAGCACCGAGTTCCACGAGTGGAATGTCGGCTGCGAGTCCAAGGTCGCAGGACTGCAGGGAAAGTCCTGCAGCCGCTGCGAGAATGAATGCTGAATATCTGAAAATCTTTTTCATGATTCTTCCTTATTAATTGTAACGGACAGTGATGGTACCGATACGGATCTCGGTATCCTTGTCTGTAAGGGTACCCTTCTCGATGCCGATGAAGTTCAGGTAGCTGTCATCCTTCACCGCTGCCGGAGCAGGATCAATATCGCAGACCTTGTCGGCAACCTTCACGCGGATGGTGACCTTCTCCTGGTTGAAGCACTCTGAAGGGAGCTTGCGCAGGTGCTCCTTGAAGCCAGGGCAGGAGTCCTGTGAGGTGGTAGTCCACCATACGATAGAGCGGTTCTGGATGATGTCGCACTCCGGAACATCCTTGAAATTGGTACCGTCCACAGAGTACTGGAGCTTCCAGTGTGAAGGGGAATCGAGGGTGGTGTTACCCATTGCTCCGTGGTTCCATGCGATACCGAAGATCATATTGGTGCCGGAGATGCCGGATGTCGAGAAGTTGACATCGAAGTATCTGCCTTCGTTTGCGGTGAAATCCCACCATTTGTAGGTCAGCTTGAGTGCGGCATTGCTCACCAGACCCTTCTGGTTGGTAGTAGCACCGCCGTTTCCACCGTCACCGTCGCGGCCGTTGTAGGTGTTGTTGAAGTCGGATGCTGCGGCAGGGGTTGCGCCGTAGATATTGAGGCTTCCCTCGCCCACATCAGGAGTTACCTTCGCTGCCACGCGGCTGTTCCAGTTCCACTCTACGATGGTCTTGCTGAATGGCGATCCGTTGAGATGGAGGTCGGAAGCGGCATTGTAGCGGAGCTGATAGCGGCCGAGATTGCCGTAGCGTACAGTCGGCTGCTCCTCGGACACGATGATCGCATTGAAGGTACCTGACCCCTGAGGAAGTATGCCGTAGAAGCCGAGGTTGGTTCCGTTACGCCTCCAAGGACAGGCAGCATTGGTAAGCATGTACATTGCGCTGCCCTCGGTATCGGTGCAAAGCACAGGAGCCACATCCCAGCGAGGCGCCGAAGCGTTGCCTGAAGCAGGGTTGGTGACAGGATCCTTGAAAGAGTAACCGTCGGTGGCATTGGTGTAGCAGCCGTCCTTGCAGAGAATCTCCACGTTCATCAGGCTGACCATGGTATAGACATCGGCGTCGGTGAGCTCGGACATCTTCTTCATCTTGGATGGGATGCCTGCGCTCTCTGTGATCTCGATGATCCTGTCTGCGGTGACGCCGTCGAGGACATAACGCTCAGGGTTCTCTTCCTTGACGAGGCGGAGGCCCTTCACATTGATACGTACCTTTGATCCATAAGTGAAGGCGGCGGCATCCTCAGGAGTAGCAAAGACGATGCGGAAACCGTACTGTGCATCCATGCTCTCGATGTAGCCGGCAACACTGTTGGAGCTGACGACACCGGACTGCATGCTGTCGAACAGGAACTGGCCGGTCTGCTTTGCAGAGATGAGGTTCGGGCTGTTGTGGTCACTGATCATGACACCTTCGATGAAGTTGGCAGCCTGGATCTCTCCTGCTCCGAGTGCACGCACGTCTGCGAAGCTGATCTCACGAGGGAATACGGCCTGGATGACATCGAGGGATGCGCTGGCCTGGTTTCCGTCTGAGTCGACATATGAGAAGGAGATATTGGCTGTACGCACGTCTCCGTCATCATTCTGAGCCACATGGAAGGCGAGACCGTCCTTGGTAACCTTTATCTTGCTGATCCACTCGGCTGCGCACTCAAATTCAACCTGATCTGAGTAAGGCCAGAGGTTGTTTACACTTGCCTCTGCAACGATATCATCGGCAAAACCGGTGATGCTGATGCTGTCGGATGCAAGAGAGAACTTGAGATCGTCGGTGGTCTGGGTGATCACGAGGGTCTCCTTGAGGGCGCTGTTGCCGGTTGCGCTAGGGTCGAATACATCGAGGTTGATGTAGGCTACGCGAGGGAAATCAGTGGTATTCTCGGCAACCTTGAAGCTGATCTTGGTCTGCTTGACCACGACATCGGTGAGCCAGCGCTCAGCGTCGGTAAGCTCTGCTCCGTCGAGTTCCTCAGCGAACACCACCTCGGTGCGGATGTTCTCCACGCCGTAGCGGAAGTTGGTAGTCATAGGGACATTGACATCGCTCTCAGCCTTGGTAAGGTTGATGGCGACATTGTCAAATACTACGGATGCCTCTGTAACAGCACCCGCCTGGGTCATCATGACAGTATCCACAGCCTCGCCGCAAGTGAAGACAATGCCCACCTGGCGTGCAACGCCGTAGTTAGCGGAGTAGGAGAAGAGGACATCGTTCATACCCTCGCCAGAAAGCTTGTCGAGGGATGCCCACTTCACAGGTTCGGTCAGCCTTGCGTTCCACGCACCGTTTGAATAGACGATGACATGGGTCTCGCCGGCATCCTTGGTGAGCTTCACAGAGCGTGAAGACACGGCCAGAGGACGGTCGAACTCGAACGGCCTGTCACATCCGACAGCCATGAAGAGCAGGGCCGAAACCAATGCTATAAGTTTGATATTCTTGATTTTCATGATCTTGTCTGGATTTTAGAGTCCGTACTTGTTGTACTCCTTGTTGTCGAGAGCGTACTTTGAGTAAACTACTTCCTTATCCGGGATAGGATAGTACTCGTGGCAAGGCTTAACATTCTCCTGGCGCTTTGCATAGTCGGTAGACTCGCTGATAACCTGGTAGAAAGTACCCCAGCGTACGAGGTCGTACTTGCGCTGGAATTCGCCGAAGAGCTCTCTTGCACGCTCGTTGCGGATCTCCTCCTGGAGACGCACGTGGGTGCGGAATACATAGTTGCCGATGCCTGCGCGGTTGCGGGTCTTGTTGAGGTAGACCTGAGCCTCCTCGTCCTGGCCCATCTCGCAGAGGCACTCAGCCTTCATGAGGATGGCGTCGGCATAGCGGAACACCTTGTAGTTGTTTCCGTCGGCAGTACCCTGCATGTCCGGGCACCAGAACTTAGGACCCATCCAAGGCTTGCCGGTCACGCTTGAGAACTCATGTCCGTCGTATGACCATGCCATGTTGACGTCCTTGCGGATGTCGGTACTCTTCTTGGTCTGGAGACCGACGCAGAAGAGGGAGCTTGGACGTGCGGAAACCCAGGTGGTGCACTGGTTGCCGAGGTAAGGGATCTCGACACCGTCGAAGGTGGTCACACCGTTGGAAGTCTTACGGGTCGGGGTGCAAACGCAAGCCACGTTGGAGGTGTAGGTAAGACCTCCCTGGGTGTAGGTGTGCTGTACCTCGAAGATGGACTCCGGCGTGTTCTTGTTACGGAACATCGCATTCTCAGCGTAATCATACTGAGAGAGGTCTCCGTAGATGTCCTCGATGTGGCTGATGGTCTCGGCAGCGGCTTCCCACTCCTTGTTCCACATCTGCATCTTGGCTACGAGCATCCAGCCGCAGGCTGCGCCGAGGCGCTGGCCAGGGTTGTCGCTGGTACGGGTCTGGTCTGCGTAAGGGAGCACCTCCATGAGGTCGGCGATTACCTTTTCGCGGGTCTCGTCAGCGCTCATTCGAGGGAGCTTGGCAAGACGGAGAAGGGTCTCCTGATCCTTTACATAGTCAAAGTAGAAAGGCACATTGCCGAAGAAGCAGGTGAGGTGCCAGTAATAGAGGGCGCGGAGGGTCTTGGCCTCGGTGAGGAGGCTGATGCGCTGCTCGTCACTGAGAGCCTCGCACTTCTCGATGCCGTAGATTGCATAGTTGCAACGCTGCACGCCGAGATAGCCCTGTGTCCACATGGTCTGGCCGAAACGTGGCACTGCAGGAGAGATGTCGAGGCATGCATCAAGGGTACCTGATGCGCAGGACATCACGTCAGAGACAGTCTCCACAGCCAGGAAGTAAGTGTAGGTGTAGATTGACTTGATCGGAATATAGCAGCTGTTCACAACCGACTCGCACTCCGCGTACTTGCGGAAGAAGTTGCCAGGAGTTGAGATTGCCGAGGTATCCTCCTCGAGGGAGCATGCCTGGAAAGGAAGGATGAGAGCTGCAGCAAGTGCAAAAAGTATTGATCTGTATTTCATTGTTCTATCCTCCTATTAATATCTAACCTGAATACTGAACATGATGGTACGTGCCTTAGGGTAGGTACCGATATCGAGACGGCGGAGGGTTGAAGAGGTTCCGGAGCTGTTGACATCCGGATCGAAGCCGTTGTAGTTCTTCCACAGGTAGAGGTTCTCACCGGAAACGGTGAAGGTCATGTCCTTGAGAGGAGCATTATACTTGTGGAGGTCGAGAGTATAGCTCAGACTGAGGTTCTTCAGACGGAGATATGACGCGTCGTGGATCATGAAGTCGCTAGGGAGAGCGGCGTCGGTCTTGCCACCTGCGCGTGGAATATCAGACTGAGGGTTACGTGTAGGATGCCAAGCGTCGAGCATGTAGCGGTACTGGTTCGAGAAGATGGTACCTGCCATGTAGAACTCGGAGTAGTTATACATCTTGCCGCCGAGTGAGTAAGCGAAGAAGACGCCGAGCTTGAAGCCCTTGTAGAAGAAGTTGTTCTGGAGACCGCCGTAGATTATAGGGTCTGCAGTGCCCTGGTAAACAAGGTCCTTCTGGTCGAGGGTACCGTTATGGTCCATATCATAATAGCGCGCACCGCCGAGGGTGGTGGAAGTGTAGGCATAGGTCTTGGTTACCTTGTTGCGCTCCACCTCTTCTGCGCTCTTCCAGGTTCCGCCGTACTTGAAGCCCCAGACAGAGTTGAGCGGATAGCCGTTCACATAGCCGTGCATCATGTAGGAGTTGTTACCAGGAGAGTTGTATGCGGACACGAAGTCGTCCTGACCGATGTCAAGCACCTTCTGCTCGTTGTGGGAGATGGTGAATGCGGTTGACCACTGGAAGTCCTTCTTGACGATGTTCATGCTCTCGATGGAAAGCTCGACACCCTTGTTGGAAGTCTTTCCGATGTTGGAGAAGTAGGTGGTGTAACCGGTGTTTGAAGGAACCTGCACGCTGAGGAGGAGGTCCTTGGTGGTAGAATAGTAAGCCTCTGCAGTGATGTTGAGGCGGCTCTTGAACATTGACCAGTCCACTGCCACGTTGTAGAGGGCTGTCTTCTCCCAGCGGAGCTCAGGAGCGTCGAGGCGGCTCTGGTAGGTAGCCACAGGCTGCTTGCCGTCGAAGAGGTAGCCGCCGGTAGTGGTGGAGTTGATCGCGAGGGAGCGGAATGCAGAGATTGCATCGTTACCTGTCACACCCGCAGATGCGCGGACAGAGAGGTCGTCGATCCACTTGACGCTCTTCATGAATGGCTCGTTGGCAACATTCCAGCGGAGAGCGGCAGATGGGAAGAATGCCCACTTGTTATCAGCCGCGAAGTTGGATGCACCGTCGTAACGGCCGGTTGCGGTGAAATAGTAGCGAGACTTGTAGTTGTAGTCGGCACGGGCGAAGAAAGACATCTTGTCCTTCCTTGAGAGCGCTGAACCGGCAGAGTAGGTCTCCTTGTCAGGCACGGCGTTCATGTTGTTCCACATCACGGCATCGTCGGTGTAGCCTTTGCCGGAGAGGTTGAAGTCATGGGATCCGAAGGTGTAGACAGAGAAACCGAGCATCGGGGTGAAGGTATGGCCCTTCTTCTCGAGCTTGTAGCTGGCAGTGGTCTCGGATGAGATAGAGTGCTCATCCCATTCCGCACGGTAAGCCTCGCCGCCCTCGTTCTCTGCCTTTGCAGGGAGGGTACCCGGATAGTAGCGGTAGGTATGCCTCTGGTAGAGATAGTAAGAGAGGGTGGACTTGATGTGGAAATGCTTGACAGGGGTAATGTCCACATTGAAAGTGTGGTTGGTCGAATGACGCTCGAGATAATAGGTGTTGTTGTTGATCAGCGACAGCGGGTTGTTGATCTTCTGGCCACCGTTATAGAGCGGGTTGAACGAGTCGGTAGGCTTGATGAACGGGTTCAGGTACATTGCTGAGTTGTACCATGCGGTACCGCCGATGGCAGCCTTGGTCTCGTCGTTGTGACGCCAGGTGTAGGATCCGGTGTAGCCGGCCTTGAGCCACTTGAAGAACTGACGCTCCACCTTGATACGGCCGGTGAGACGCTTCTGGCCTGAATCGAGGATGATACCGTCGGCATCATTGTAGGAGAAGGAAGCGTAGTAGTTGCTCTTGTCATTGCTGCCGGAAAGGGACAGGGCGTAGTTCTGATAGAGAGCGGTACGGGTGATTGTCTTGATCCAGTCAGTGCCTTCCCTTGTCATAGGATCCTTGTAGACTGCATCTGAAAGAGGAGTCTCCCAACCTGCAGAAAGCGGGTTGTTGGAGTCGGATCCGAACATCGCAAGGTCGTTACGGTAGAGGGCGAACTCAGCGGCATTCATGATGTCGAGTCTGCGAGGAAGCTGTGAGAAACCGAGGTCAGCCTTGAAGGTGATGTTGACCTTCTCCTTCAGACCTGTACCGGCCTTGGTGGTGACGATGATGACACCGTTGGCACCGCGGGAACCGTAGATCGCGGTTGAAGAGGCATCCTTGAGGACAGAGATCGAAGCGATATCGTCTGAGTTGAGGTCATTGAGGTCATGGATGGCATCCATAACGCCGTCGACGACGATCAGAGGCTCGTTGGAAGCCGAGATAGAACGTGAACCGCGGATACGGATGGTGGTGGTAGCACCAGGCTCACCAGAGGTGGACATGATGTCGGCACCTGCGATACGGCCCTGGAGGGCGTTATCGACAGAGAACTGAGGTGCTGATTTGAGGTCGTTCATCTGCACGTTGGTCACGGAACCGGTGAGGTCCTGCTTCTTGACGGAACCATAGCCGATGACCACAACATCATCGAGGATGTTGCGGTCCTCGCTCATCTTGAAGTCGATGGTTGTCTTTGTTCCGACCTTGGCAGTCTCGGTGACATAACCGAGCGAGAGAACCTGGAGGGTCTGGCCCTGCTTTACCTTGATCGAGTAGCGGCCGTCCAGATCGGTGGTGGTACCTGTCTGGGTACCTTCGATCATCACGGTTGCACCGATCATAGGGTTGTTGTCCTGATCGAGGACAATACCCTTGACTGTCACAGTCTGTTCCTGTGCGGCTGCCTGAACTGACGCAGCACCGAGAAGCGCGAGCGAAAGTACGGCTGCAGACAGAGCAGTTGCGAGAGTCCTGAATATATTTCTATTCATGGTCAGTCAGTTGTTTATTATTCTTCTGGGGCTGGTTTTTCGGAGCTGAGGCCGAGGATCTTGTCGACACCGTTGCCGCCGTTCTCCTCAAAATAGTCCTCGTCAACCTGCGGGTTGATGGTACGGATGTAGATCCTGGTCACAAAGACGCGGTTTGGCTCGGTAGTCTCGGTAAGACTTCCTGCAGTCAGGCGGATCTGAGTATTCGCACTGATTTTGCTGCTTTCAGAGCTCTCTACGAAATACATGAACTCTGCGTCATTCCACATCGATGCCGGGAAGTCCGGATCATCAATATTATAATAAGGTATCTCCACCTCGAGTTTCTTTGCGCCGTCGGTATCCTTGAAGACACCGCCGCCAAGCACCTCGACAGTAAACTTGTTGGCATCTTTCTTTCCAAGCTCATCCTGGAAAGCCACAGCTCTGAAGTTGACCATGAGGAGTGAGTCCGCACGGAGTGCATCCACGAACTTTGTGGTGATCTCGCCACCGTGGCCGATGTTGTCGCCAAGCCTCAGGAAACCATTGCGTGCATAGACGCTGGTAGGAGTCGTGGTAGGGAAATTCTCTTTCTGGGATGCGGTCCAGGTAGACCAGAGGGCCTCGCCGTCAGAAACGAGAGGGTTAGTCGAGCCGCTCTTGAAGGTTGCGCAGTCGTTTGAGTAGCGGGCTACGCAGCCCTGATGGATCCTGAGATATTTTCCCAGGTGGATGTCAGATGCATAGATCATCAGCATGCCGGTACGGCGGGTGTAATAACCGAAGGCGGTTCTCGCCTTTGTCCAGATGGACACGCGGATAACACCCTTGCTGACTTCCTGCACCTCTTCGACTTTGGCCCAAGGGGAGGACTGGTCATCCTGCCACTCGAAACTGAGCTCGTCCGGAGAAACGTTGGTCTTTACGAAAAACTCGTAGGATCCTTCCCTTACTCCGATTGCGAGAGCCTTTGCCGGCTCCACTTCAGGATCGTCCATATCCTCAAGCGAAGCATAGACCTTGATGAATTCGCTTCTCTCCGCATTAGGATCGTGGAGGTTGCATGACGCAAGGAGCGCCACACCCACGAAGGCTGTGCAGAAACGGCGAACTGCTGTCAACAGGTTCTGTCTCATAATTGTTTTTGGGGGTTTAGTTAATATTGTGTGTGTGTGTTTGTATTATCAGAATTCGAAATCGACCAGGATAGGACGGTGGTCGGAAGGGTTGATGAACGAAGTGCCATACTTCAGATCTTTCGACGCTGTGGTCCAGTCATCTACCACTGCCATCGCATTCTTAACTGTCGCATACATGGATGGGGAAGCATACATGTAGTCAATGCGGGCGTTGCCGTAGGTGGAAGCCATGAAGTCACCCTCGTACTTTGTACCTATGATGTCCTTGTAGTCGGTCTTGTTCAGAATCACATCCTGGCAGAGAAGTTTCGTATCGCTGTCCGCGTACTTGTAGTACCAGTTGTCCAGGCGGGAACGGGAGTTGAAGTCACCCATGAAGAGCCAATCTTTCTGGGCGGCATACTTGCTGTTGTTCTTGGTCTGGGCCACGACATAATCCATTTCGTACTCGCGGTAGTAGTCGCCGCCGTTGGCTGCCTTGCTGGCATCCTGTGCCGCGGTGCCGCTGACACCGTAGGCATAGGCCTGAGGCCAGGTATGGAGAGTGGCGAGGTAGATGGTCCTGCCGTTCACAGTGATGCTGTGCAGACCGGCGCCATGGGCGATAGGCTTGGACGAATTGTCTGTATTTGTGATCTTCGCTATGGTGGTGATCGGGAACTTGGCCGTCACGGTCTGCGGATAGTTGTCGCGGCAGCCGCCGATAGCAGTGTAATTGTGACCGTAGCGGGCAGCAAGCGCAGGCCAGCCGTTAGGCAGGAAACCCTTGTAGGTGCTGCCGGAGTTGCCGATGCCGCTGCCCGTGTTGTCCTTGTAGATTGTGACAGACTCACACCACACGCAGACATCAGGATCGTATGCCTTGACAAATTTCACGAAATTGTCGTAGTTGTTGGCCTGGTCGGACCACATGCCGTTCTGGATGTTCCAGTAAAGCACGCGGAGCTTGCCCCTCTTGAGGTCGGAAATCTTGGTAACCTTGTAGTTGTCCAGATAGAAGCCGTGGTTTCCAGAGCTTGAGGAGGCTGCGGCAAGGTAGAGCATCAGGCCGTTCATAGCCCTGTCCACCTCGACCTCCACATGATTCCACTTCTTTCTTGCAGTGGCACTGGTCTCGATTGTGAACTTCGAAGCCGGAACCGTGAGTTCATGCGAAACGGATGTGTAAGAAAGGCCGGCAGACTTGAGGTCGATAGCGACACCGTTCACCTTGCAGGAGCGGATATATCCACCGTTGTTCAGACTGATTATGATATTGTCGTTGAAATTGTGCTTGAGGCAGATGTCGAATTCCACCTTGGCATTGATGACGCCATCTATGCTGCGGCATGGGCAGGAAATGAATATACCCCTGGTACCGGCAGCCGCACCGCACTCGATGTAGCCCGGACGCTCCTGGCAGCGGAAGAGGTTGATATGATCGCCGGCTGCGCGGGACTTCACGTATGACTCGGTAAGCCTGTGCGAGGTTGCTACGGTCTTCGGAGCCGAATAGGTGTTCTGGCAGTCGGCCCAGGTGTCGGACTGGATATATCCGGTGCCAGGCATATCGTAGGCAACCTGCGCATAGGCCTCCTCGAGGCCCGTGAGAGCGTCGCTGGAGGTCATGGTAACCGCATCGGCGGTAGGAGAGAATCCGATGGCGCCTTCACCATTCACATAGTCACCGCCCCAGACATAATTGTCGAAGCCCTCGTAGAAGAGGAGCTCGGAAGCCGGTTCATAGACCTTGCTGATGGAAAGAACCTGGTTGCCTGTGAGGGTCACCGCCTCGGTGGTGAACTGCATCATCCTGTGGCTGGCATCGCTGACGGTAATCTGCAGGCCCTTTGAGTAGTTGCCTGGAGCGACCATCACATAGAAATGCTTCGCGGAACCCTCGGCAAGGGGCACGTTGCTGCCGTCTCTGGTGCAGTTGAGCTGTGCGTAACCCACGCCCTTGGTCATTGCGAATGAACCGGTGGAAGGCTTGTAGGAAGCGAGGCCGGTCATCATGGACAGGGCCACATTCTTCACATTCACGGAATTGATTGCAGCCGAACCGGTGAGGGCGAGGTCGACCAGGGCAAAACCGTCCTTGAATACAAGCTTGTTGCCGGTCTCCTTGGTGTAGGACGAATACATAGGATAGTCCTGGAGGGACTGCATGGTCACGAGGTGGAACTGCGAGTGCGGAATCTTCACGTCGATATTCGCAGATGTGCCGTAGAATTTCTTGGATACGGTGTTGTAGTAGACGGCGGAGTAAGTGCCGCTGGCAGCCTCCGGGACCTCCACGAAAAGCTGGCCCTTCTCGTCCTTGGCCGGAGTGTATTCCTTGCCGTTGACGCTGACCTTGGTGAGGCGGCTGGTAATGCCGGCCTTCGAACGCGGAGAGTCCTTGTCTATGTCCACATAGAATTTCACCTTGCCGTCGACCACCTTTATGTCCTCAACCTTGCCGGTTTCGCCGCCTTCGGTATTGCCGCCCTCGGGCTTTTCGCAAGACATAGACAGCGACACGGCCGCTGCAAAAGCAGCAAAGAATAGCACTATTCTGCTAGTTTTCATGTGATTTCCAGTTTTATGTTCTCCGTGATTTCTCCAATCGCACGCATTAGCGCGCACTCATGAGTGGAAGCATACAAAGTTAGCACTTTATAAACACACTTCCAATAGAAACAATGTACTATTCTTTTGTTATATTTGCAATTCGCTTTAGAAAATATAGAACATGAAAGAGCATCAGATCAGCGATATCCTCCACACCTACGAGAGGATTCCCGCAGAGATTTGCAACGATGCTTCCGAGGCGTGTGCAAAGATTGCAGACCTTCTCGTAAGCCTCGTTCCGACCAGCAACCGCAAGTTCAAGCTGGGCATCAGCACCGGCAGTACCCCCGAGCCGCTTTACCAGGAACTTGTCAAGCGATTTGAAAAGGGGGCGGTGTCGTTCGCGAATGTTGAAATCTTCAGCATCGACGAATACTTCCCCATTTCCGCCGACGCGGCACAGAGCCGCAACAGGCGTATCCACGAATCATTCCTGAGCCACATCGATGTAAAGCCTGAGAACGTACACATCCCGGACGGCTCGGTCAGTGACGGGAAACTGGCCGGATACTGTGCGGAATTCGATACACTCGCAAGCGGGCTCGATCTGATGATACTTGGAGTCGGCGAGAACGGACAGGTGGGCTTCAACGAGGCCGGCTCCTCCGAGAAGAGCCGCACCCGCACCGTCCTGCTGCCATACAAGTCCCGCAAGAGACAGGCCAAGAACTTCGGCGGAGAGCTTGAAGCCACCCCTTCCGCAGCCATCACGATGGGCATTTCCACAATGATGAGCGCCCGTCAGGTGGTGTTCATGGCATGGGGCGAAGACAAGGCCGCCGCCGTCCGCGACATAGTTGAAGGCGAGATCGGCCCAAGCTGCCCGGCGTCCTATTTCCAGAAGCACTCCAACGCCACTTTCTATGTGGACGAAAATGCGGCATCAAAACTCACCCGGCTCGTCGCTCCGTGGCTTGTGACCAGCTGCGACTGGACTCCGAAAACCGTCCGCAAGGCTGTAATCTGGCTCTGTCAGAAGACCGGGAAGCCGATTCTGAAGCTCACCCAGCAGGACTATCTGGACAACTCCCTGGGAGAACTCCTGGAAGCCTGCGGATCATACAACAAGATCAACATCACGGTCTTCAACGACCTCCAGCACACCATCACCGGCTGGCCTGGCGGAAAGCCGAATGCAGACGACAGCACCCGCCCGGTGTCTTCGACTCCATTCCCTAAGAGGGTGATTGTCTTCTCCCCTCACCCGGACGACGATGTCATCTCCATGGGCGGCACTTTCATCCGCCTGGTGGAGCAGGGCCACGACGTACATGTGGCATATCAGACTTCCGGCAATGTGGCAGTACACGACGATGTGGTGTTCCAACATATCGATGCCGCCCGCGAACTGGGCTACGGTGACCGCTGCGAAGAAGTCCGCCAGATCATAGCCTCCAAGGTTCCCGGCGAGCCTGAGCCACGCGCCCTGCTGAACCTCAAAGCTGCCATCAGGCGCAGCGAGGCAAGGGGTGCCGTACGTTCCTTCGGCCTCGATCCGGACACCCACGCACACTTCCTCAACCTGCCTTTCTACGAGTCCGGCGGCATCAAGAAGAATGCCCGCACCCAGGCGGACATAGACATAATCAAGGACCTGCTGCAGAGCGTTAAGCCGCACCAGATCTATGTGGCGGGAGACCTCGCGGACCCTCACGGAACCCACCGTGTCTGCACCGAGGCCGTGTTCGAAGCCATCCATCAGCTCGAGGGCGAATCATGGCTCTCAGACTGCCACTGCTGGCTCTACCGCGGTGCCTGGATGGAGTGGGAACTGGACAAGGTGGATATGGCCGTGCCGCTCAGCCCGGATGAGCAGATCAAGAAGCGCCACGCCATCTACCGCCACCTTTCACAGAAGGACATCATGCCTTTCCCGGGCGATGATCCGCGCGAGTTCTGGCAGAGGGCCGAGGAGCGCACCCAGAACACCGCAAAACTGTATGACGAACTCGGAATGGCCGAGTATCAGGCAATCGAAGTTTTTGTAAAGCATTTCTAGAATATGAGACTTATCATCAAAGAAACCTACGACGCAGGCTCAGTATGGGCTGCGAAGCACATCGCCGAAGCCATCAAGGCCAAGGCTGCAGTGACCGACAAACCATTCGTACTCGGTCTTGCAACCGGTTCCACCCCTATCGGCACCTATGCCGAACTGATCAAGATGTACAAGGCTGGCGAGATTTCGTTCAAGAACGTTGTCACCTTCAACATGGACGAGTATGTGGACCTCCCTGTGGAGCATCCGGAGAGCTATCACAGCTTCATGGACACCTACTTCTTCAACCATGTGGATGTACCTCGCGAGAACATCAACATCCTCGATGGCAACGCACCGGACAAGAAGGCCGAGTGCGACAACTATGAGAAGCGTATCCTCGCTGCCGGCGGCATCGACCTCTTCCTCGGTGGAGTCGGAGAGGACGGACACCTCGCTTTCAACGAGCCATATTCATCCCTCCAGTCCCGCACCCGCGTGATGGACCTTACCTATGACACTCTTCTGGTGAACAGCCGCTTTTTCGACAACGACATCAACAAGGTGCCTAAGCAGGCCATGTCTGTCGGCGTCGCAACTGTTACCGATGCCAAGGAAGTGCTCGTGCTCGCCTTTGGTCACAAGAAGGCTCGTGCCATCCAGATGGCTGTGGAAGGCCCTCTGACCCATGTCTGCACCCTCTCAGCCCTCCAGCAGCACCCTAACGGAGTGATTGTCTGCGACGAGCTCGCTGCCGGAGAAATCAAGGTCAACACCTACCGCTACTTCAAAGAGATCGAGAAGTAAGCCTGACATAATATTAAAGAAACGCCGCATCGGTTGATGCGGCGTTTCATTTATCATTCAAAATCCTAGAGCGCAGTGTGACGACCCTTGGACTTGAGGTAATTCACGAGCTGCTCTGGACGGTCGGTCTGGATCATTGACACGCCCTTCTCGAGATACTGTGAGTAGACGCTGTCCGGATCGCCACAGATGTAAGCAGCGTCATCGTCATTGCCGTCACCACCACAGAGGCTTGCCCAGATGGTATTGACCCAGATCTTGGAGCCCTGTGCGAGGATCTTCTGGCAAACATCGTCGAACACGCCGTCATCGTTGCTCTGCCAGCAAACCTCGTATGCGAGAGGAACCACGTTCTGATCGAGATAAGAGTTGAAGAGCTCCATGCCCTTCTTCTTCTGGATGTCCACGATAGGCATGTACATCATATTGTGCTCGTAGGCAGCCTCGTGAGCAGCAATCACCTCGATAGGCTTCTTGCCCTTGATGAGGATCTGGTCGGTCACGCCGAGCTCCTCGGTGATGGCGAGAACCTGGTCGTAATACTCATAACCCTGGTCCACATTCACACAGATGCGGTCCTTGCAGCATTCGAGAGCCTCGCGGAGAGTTGGCATGTGGAGGCTGTCGATAACCACGTTGTGAGCCCTCTTGAGGCTCAGCTGGCAGATCTCGTCATAGGTGAGGTCGCAGATCTTTGCAGATTTCTCCGGCTCATCCTTGAAAACCTTGGAGAAGTTGGTGCAGCGAAGCACATCGTGATCGTGAGAGAGCACGAGGACAGAGTCCTTAGTCATCTTGAGGTCGAGCTCCATGATATCGGCCTCCATCTTGATGATAGACTCGATGGCGAGGAGTGAATTCTCAGGGAAGTTGCGCCAGTCACCGCGGTGGCAGGCCACAACAACATACTTGGAAGCAGGATCGTGGATCTGGGCCGCGATCATTTCGGCACGGTTCGCATACTTGGACTCGTGCTTGCAGCAGGACGCAGCGGAGAGCACTGTCGCTGCGACGGTCAGGAAAAGAATGATTTTCTTCATTTCAATATATTTTATTGTTACTTGACTATTCTTTCGGCAACACCGCGAAGATACGCCGTTTTCTCGGAACTGAGATGGCAATCGTCCACATATCCCTCGAAATTTCCGCCGAACATCAGCAGATAGTTCACACAGGCCTTGAGGTAGGCACCGTAGGCAGACTGATGCTTATGGTCAGGGTCATAGAGGTCTATGTCCGGGCGTTCGGCACGAGATACGGCGAAAGCAGCTCCAATTGGAGAAACCACGCCACCCGTAGATTTCGCGATGGCCTTGGAGCCCTTGAGCAGTAGTTTGTCAAACTCCTTAAGACTCTTGAAACCGCCGTTCTCGCCGCTCTTGCCCACATACGACCAAGTAGCCTCAACGACCTGTACGGCATCCGGAGAAGTAGCTCGAACCCTTGAGGAAAGTTCAATAGCATCTGCCAGAATCTGCGCCTTGCCCTTCTTGTCCTGGGCATACCAGGCGTTGGTCTGGCTCTGGTTCTGGAGGAATACGTAATCGTAGCCGCCCTTCGAGATTGCCTCTGCAGTGATCATGAGGCCGAGGTGCTGGCCGAAGGTCTGACCACCCTTTACGGATGTTTCCATATCCAGGTAATGGCCCTGGGTCCAGGCAATGCGCTTGAGCATCCAGTCGGCACTGTGGACATAGGTAAAGGAATTGCCTATGCAGAGCACGCTGGTGGTATCCTTCGGGGCGACATCCCCGAGTATGGTCAGATCCGCTGCCGTCTTGGTCGAAGGTTCGAGATAGACAGCAGAAGCCGGGTCGTCCGAAAGCGGATTGCCCTGGCAGTCAATGTCAGCGGCAACACGCGCACGCACCACTATGAAGTCCTTCCTGGCCAGGTCTGACTTGGCCTTGAAAGTCTTTATGACGCTGGTGTGCTGCTCTACGGGAGCATCCCCGAAAAGCTTGAAAGTGTAGGCGATACCGTTCTCCTCGCGAAGGCCATCCGCCGGCACCCACACGCCCGCATCGTTGTATTCCACGACAAAATAGCGCGGAGAAAGAGCAGACGGGACTACTGACAGGTCGAACTCTACGAAGGTTCCGGCCTTGACATGGGAAGCGGGAAGGGTGAACACCCATGAATCTCCGCAGTGAAGACCCTGCACGCCAGGTTTCTTCCCTTTGATGACATTCACCGGATGGGATGCCGGAGAACCTGGTACTATCTCGAAGACAGCCTCACCGAAATCGGTGGCCATTACGGTCCCGTCGCCTTCCAGCCACTGCTTCTGCAAGCTGGCCTTGCGACTGTCAGTGAACACCCACTGGCTGGACTGTGCAAAGGCAGCCAGCGGGCATACAGACAGTAATAATATCAGAATGGATCTTTTCATCCCTTACTTGAGTTTCGGATAATCACCGCTGAGATCCCATACGGAAGCATCCCAGCCAAGTTTTGTCGCTATTGAGCTGACCGTCTCCCCCGCAGCGGCGGCCTTGCCGTTGTAAGGGCAGAAGAAGGTCTCGCTGCTGGTCTTCACAAGCGGGCTTGCCGGACCCACGTCAGGAGTGTCCACAAGAGTGTTGAGAGCCTCGATACTGTAGGTCTGGAAGGTCATGTCCGGACGGCGCCAGCAGCTGTTGAGTACATTCAGATAAGTAGTAAAGCCTACTACCGCACCGGAACTGTAGTGGGTGGCAGGGGTCTCGGAAGAGGCCTTGGTGCTGGTAATGCTCGGATTCCATGCCACACAGCCTTTCACTGTGATGTTGATGTCGGTATTGAAAGTACCGGCGGAATTTGGATTCTTGGCATTGGATGCACGGCCCACGATGCCGCCGAAGTTATAGACTCCGGACATGGACATGGTGCTGTAGCAGTTGAGCACTGACGAGCCCTTGCAGAGTTCGGCCACGATGCCGCCACAGTAGTTGCCACCGGTAATCGAGCCGGCAGACCAGCAATCCTTTACGGATACTGCTACATCCGCGCCGGTGCCGCCGAGAATGCCGGCATAACCGTATCCTCCCTTGGTGGTGATGGTGCCGTCGTAGCTGCAGCGCTCTATGCTGCCGCTGATGTACATCCTGCCGACAAGACCTCCCACATAGGTCCATGAGCCGCTGGAGAGACTGTGGCTGATGGCGCCGGTTGCAGAGCAGCCGGTGATTGTGGAGGCGCCCGCATTAGCAGAAATCATACCCAGACAGGCTGCGGCAGTGGCTGTGGTCTTCAAGCTGGCATCGGTTATATGTACATTGCTGATGGTTGCAGAAAGCGTTCCGGCACTGTTACCAATCCAAGTTGCGAGAATACCGCACTGGCTGCTGTGGGTCACTGACGGCTTGTCGATCTTAAGATCCTTGACGGAGCCGTGGATAAGGCCGAAGAGGCTGGCGTAATTCTGGTTGGTGCAGGAGAAGTTGGAGATGGTGTGATTGCCACCGTCGAAGTCCATGCCCATGGCCTTGTTGGCAGTATTAACCGGGGTCCAATCCTTGATTGCACCCATATCTATATCCGCTGTAAGTCGGAAATACTTCATCTGACCTTCGACAAGACGAGGTGCGATACCCTTCATTTCTTCTGCCTTGGTAATCAGGTACGGATCTGCCTCGGTACCACTGCCGCCAAGCTCGACAGACGGAGTTTCAGGAGTGTCGCCACCGCCTGTGCTGCCGCCCTCGCCCTTCATGTCGGTCACCTCGAATGGCTTCTCGATGGCATAGCGGGCAGCTTTCAGGATGACCGGGAAGTTCTCATCAGTGACAGGGGTAGAGTAACTACCCTCCACCTGGCTGCTGTTGGCGTAGCGGTAGGTGTTGCCGTCCAGGTTCTTGTTGAACTTAGGGGTGATGAGCTTCTCGAACATCACGCAGGCTGCACCGTAGCGGGAAGCTCCGTAGTCCATATGGTAGCCGTCGCGGGTGAGATTCATCTCGTTGTCAAGACCTGAAGTACGGAGATTCTGGAGCATGGTGCCGGTTGCGAGCACATCGTCAACACTGGTCTGGGCGAGCACGGTCCTGGTCTGGGTCACGATCACGGAGAACATGCCGGCCTGGTCTGTCCAGGTAATGTACGGCTTGGATCCGGATGCGATCTTGCCCATGTTGAAGTAGGCCTGCGACATCACGTAATATGACTTCGGCTTGACCTGCTGGGTGGCGGCACACTTGTCGAGCAATCCTTGTATTGCGGTCTTTTCTTCCTCAGTCCAAGCCCATGCACGATAGTTTCCGGTGTGCTCCTGGATGGTCACGATGTCCCAGCGGCCGCTCTCGGCCACGTCCTTGATGGTTACCTTGTCAGAGTAGGTTGTCCAGGACGATCCTCCTGCATTCATATAATAGAGGGTGTAGTCCTTGGAGGTATTCCAACCGTTATTGTACTCTGGGATGGTACGTCCGCCATAGTAACAGTGCGCGAGGGTCACATCCGTGATTCCGGCACCCTTGATCAGGCCCGGGAGATGCTCCACGGCATCCTTGGTGAAGGAGTTTCCAATAAAGAGGATCTTGAGGGAGGCATCCTTGAAATCAGGCACGGTGCCGGTCACGCCGGTTCCGCCGCCAGCTCCGAAAGGAGAACTGAGCTCTGTGATCTTGGCGAAGTTAGACGACGAGTAGTAGCCGATATGGCTGATCCATGTATCTGCCGTGAGGTCGTGCATCTGGTGCTTTCCATCTGCAGAATAGGTACCGCAGGCTCCACCCGCAAACGCGCCGCTGAAGGATGAGAATGCGCTGAAGTTAGCCACGAGCAGGCCGTGGTACTGGCTGTTGCCGCTGATGACCTTGCCGTAGTTGCCGCCACCGGTCACGACTACATTCGCATTGTTCAGAAGGGCTATCATGCCCGCCGTGGTGGTGGCAGGGTCGGAAGTCACGACGTCTCCGTAATTGGTACAGTCGTCCATCATGCAGCCCGAGCCCATGATGCAGGTAAGGTTGCCCACACGGCCGTTGGTGAAGGTATTCAGCTGGTTGCCGCGGTTCACGCAGTAGCGCATGAAGGTCTTTGCATTCATGGTTGCAGCTATACCGGAAGAACGTCCGCAGGCGCCCTCGATGCTACCCTTGTTCTCGCAGCTCTCGACCATGGTCAGTTCCGTGCCGGAACCAGTACAGAAGCCGACAATGCCGCCGACCATCACTCCTGTAGCACCATTGGCCGTGTTGGAACCTGCGGACATGGTTACACGAGCATTATTCACGAGAGTGTTCAGGCTCACAGCCTTGGCCGTACTGCAGGCATAACCCACGAAACAGCCGCTTGAGAAGCGTGCGGAAGCGGTGGTACCGTTCACCACGAGAGGGATATTGTTCTCACAGTTCTGGATTACTGCCCCGTTGAAAGCCGTACCGACAAGTATGCCGGCATCAGCCACGCCTTCCGCAGAGACGGTGACACAGCTGCTGTCACCTTCTTTTCCGAGCTTCACATTCTGCACGGTACCTCCGTCCACGAGACCGAAAAGGCCCCAGGTGGAAGCGGCAGGCAGTTTTGCCGAAACTTTGAAATTATAAATTGTGTGATCTTGTCCGTCGAACACAGCGGTGAATGCCGTTCCTGTGTACTCGCAGGCCGTGTTGCCGTTGCTGACCGATGACGGATTGCCGATAGGAGTCCATGCGGTCACTTCGGACATGTCGATGTCGTTCAGAAGCACGACCTTCCCGTCCACACAGAAACGGTCTACAGGCTTGCCGGCATTGACAGAGTCGGCAAAGGCCACTAGGTCGGCTGCATCGGCGATTCCGAAGGTCGGCTCGTCAGGGCCTGGAGTGGGATCAACCGGGGTCACAGGATCGTCGGTCGGGTCATCGATCGGGTCATCCGGAATAACGGGCTTCTGGCAAGCCCCCAGAATAAGGAGGCCTGCCAGAAGACAGAATAAGTTTCTGCAGAAATTATGCACGGTAGATTATTTTATGATTTCTTCCTCGAGATAAGTTGTACCAGGAACATTGTTGTAGTGGAGGACATTGTCCATGCTTGCGGCAGGAGCTCCGTCAGGATTGTCCTTGTAGTCGCTCCATCCGCCTACCTTGCCGCCCATCTTGCACTGTGCGATGTTCACAACACCACTCTTCTGAGCGTTTGCGTAGGTATCGAAGTAGCCGGAAATCCAGCCAGGGCCATGGGAATCATCCTTGTCAGAAAGTATTACACCCTTGTTCTCGAAGCCCTTTACCTGGATCTTGGAGTGGCCGCAGCAGCCACCGCAGCGGCAAAGGTACTCAGAATAGACGTTGCCCTCGTTGACGCAGTCCTCGATGAGGTTGAACCAGCCCTCGGCACCGCCGAAGATACCGCCCATACGCTTTGCATTGCTGGTCACGCCACCGTTGCCGAAGGCGTCACGCCTTACGGTACCATAATTGACGCAAGCCTTCACAAGAGCAAAATCAGAAGCGTTGACACCGTTGTTGATGGAAGCCACGATACCGCCGCCACGGCCGCTAGGGCAGGAAACCATACCGTAGTTCTTCGCACCGATGATAGAGCCGTAGTGCATGTAGCCCATGATACCACCGACCATGTGGCCGCCTTCACCCGCGTTCTCGAAGAGGTTCTTGCAGTTCATAGCCACGTCGCCGTTGTTGACAACAGCGCTGGCAGCGTCTTCGCCGCCGATGACGCAGCGGTCACCTCTTGCAACTATGCCTGCGAGAGCGAACTGAGGCTCCGCTGTACGTCCTTCATCACCGATGAACCATACATCCACATTGTTGGTTACGCCTGTTACGGTAAGACCGTCTGCAGTACCTGCGAGGGCACCGAGGACGCAAGGAGCTGCAGGTGATCCTCCAAGGGTCATGCTGTCGCCTTCCTTACCGAGGACGAGGTTCTTGATGGTCGCGTTCTGTACAGCGCCGAAGAGACCGCATGCAGTATAGGTTGACTCAGCGCCGAGCTTGAAGGTCCAGTTGATACCGGTAATCTTGTGTCCGCCACCGTTGAATACTCCCTTGAAGAAGGTATCTACAGTAGGATCGCCCTTGACAGAAGAGCCGAGTTTTGCAAGACCGATAGGAGTCCACTCGTTCACGCTGCTGAGATCGATGTCGGCGAGAAGTTCAACCTCGCCGGCCTCATTGAGCCAGCGTGCTGAAGAGCCACCGTTGGATACAGCGTCCGCGAAGGCGAGGAATTCCTCGAGGGATGGGATACCGCCGATGCTTGCATCCGGATCCACCTCCGGGGTAAAGCCCTTCTGTGCGATGCTGATTTTCACGCTCACACCGGTGTTGTGCGCAGCAGAATTGGCGTTTCCGATGATCCTGAACGAAGCGGAACGTGCCTCGGTCTCGGTGTTTTCATTCCTGAAGTTCTTGTCCGGAGTCACGGTGATGATTGCATCGCCGTATCCGATCTTAGGTTCCACGGTCACCCAGGCAGGGATGTCAAGCACCATCCATTTGGTGTTGGTCTTGACCATGATTGCCACAGGAGATGGGTCCTGGGCGTCAACCTCCGTGAGAGAAGTGATGTCCGGAGTGATGTAGGACTCCACAACTGTCTCCTTGTTGCAGGCTGCGAGGGCTGCCAGGGAAAGGAGGATTGCCGAAATTGCTTTGATATGCTTTTTCATATGCTGATTGTTTATTATTTCTTTCTGATGAGGATGTAGTTCATGCAGCTGCGCTCACCCTTCGAGTCGGAAGGACGGCTGACAAGTCCGCCTTTGGATGCAGACTGGTCATATACCCACATGCAGGCAGAGCCGCCTCCATCGAAACGGGTCATGTTCCAGGCTCCGAGTTTCTGCGCGATGCGGTACATCTCGTAGCTCTTGAGGCCCATCGAGAACCACGCCTGACGGCCGTCTACCTCTATCAGCCAAACCTTCCTGCCGTCCTGGCTCACAGCCGAGTAAGTCACAGGGTCGAAGGTGGTGATGTTGGTATGGGTCGCAGGTGCCGACTGGCTGTTGTCCTTTCCGTTCACCATGAACTGGAACATGGTTCCGTTCTGGGTGTAGATTGGCTTGGACTGGCCGTCGATCGCAATGTCGCAACGGACTTCGATGTCGGTTCCGACGCCCGCAAGGGTGGAAACAGTGTTTGCTACCGCACCGCTGAGGGCGAGTACGAACTGCTTCTTGCCGGTCACATACGGTCCCTCCGCAAGTGCGGACGTACGGCCGTCATGTATGGCGGTCACCTTTGCCTGTGCGTAGCCGGAATTGACCTTCATGATGTCACCGGTGTACTCGCAGACAAGATAGTAGGCATTCTTTGCAAGCGCATTGCGGGTGGATGGAAGCTCCGCAGGATGAGGAGTCTTCACATACCTGTAGGTGTACATGTTCGCAGGGAACCTTGTACTTACATGCCTTACGATGGTGTCGTTGACCGAAGAGTAGTCGAATTCCTGGCCTCCGATGCGGAACTTGCCGGCCGGGCCGTAGGTCGAACCGCTGAAGGACTTCTTGCCGCAGGCAGCCGTACGGTCGGTGAAGACTGTGAAGGCCCAGTCGTGGTTAGGCAGACCCTGACGCACGCTAGGGTTGTTCACATAGACAGGCTCGCCCTCCTCGATGTGAGGTGCGCGGCCTATGCCGTCGTTGCTGTCGAAGAAGCCGGTGTTGATGCCGGCGAGGATGTTCTGGCCCTCACCGCGCTTGCGGGCGCAGATCTGGGACAGGGTCTCTCTGATCTTCGGACCGTTGTTGTTATTGCTGTTGGCGTTCGGATTTGGAACTATATCGTCGGAGAACGCTGTGGTGATGTCGAAGGATGCGGAATTGAGATCCAGCTCGAGGACACATACCCTTCTAGGCACGCCTGTACATATATATCTTGTATAGGTACAGCCGTCGCAGAGCTGCTTTGTCTCGTCCACAGTCCATGCGAAGTAGTCGTCCAGAGTCCAGTCTACAGTTATCGCCTCGGTGTCGATGGTTCCGGTAGCAGGAGTGTAGACTGCATTGGTAAGGGTTGCACCTGGCGCATCCTGAGGCTTGGTGATGAAGGTCTCATCGCCAACGCGTCCGTAGCCGCAGTTCTTGGTGAAGTTGGCAACTGCAGGATTGTAGCCGCAGCCCCATGCCGGACCGCAAGACTCACTCTTTGCCGAAATTATGCAGCCGGTGTTTGTACAGGACTTCACTGTGCCATCGCTATGGCCCACAAAGCCGCCGCAGAGGCAGCCGATGCAGGAGATTACATTGCCTTCATTGCTGCAGGAAGAAAGAGTCACAGGACCGGCCGTCACACCTGCGATGCCGCCCATGATCTTGCTCTGAGGAGAATTGCCGCCGAACTGGCCCACGAGGTCATCCTCGACCAGACCCTTGTTGACGCAATTCTTCACATCGCCCTTCTGCACTGTCGCAACGACACCTGCACCGCGTCCGGCAGGAGCACTGATGTGGCCGCCGTTGACGCAGGAAACCAGCTGTGGCGCCATAGTGGTGCAGCCCAGGAAGCCGCAGATGCCGCCAACCTGGACACTGTTTTCTCCGCTGGAAGCGTTGGAAAGCTTGGAAGAGACAATCTCCACGTTATTCACGCAGTTGGTGAGCACTGTTCCGTCCACCGCGCGGCCGCATATACCCGCAACGGTATAGGCCTTGTCCGTTGTGGACTCGCCTTTGATGGAAATCCTGTCCCCGGACTTGCCCAGCACCACATTGTCGATGCGTGCGTTTGATGCAACGCCGAAAAGCGCGAAATCCTGGATCTTCGAAAGGTCTGCAGTCCAGTCCAGGCCGGTAATCTTGAAGCCTTTGGCGTTGAAATTACCTGTGAACGGACTTGATGCAGTTCCGATCGGAGTCCAATCCTTGACGGGTGACATGTCGATGTCATTCAGGAGTACCACGGTGCCATTTACCATGAACTTGGAGATGGATCCGCCTTCATTGATAGCGCTGGCAAAAGCCTTCATGTCATCAGCTGTCCTGATACCCCTCTCCACCACGATGGAGCCATTGTTTCCCTCCTGGCTGACAGTAACCGTCAGGGTTTCGAAAGCCATGTTCTTGATCGTGATGACGGCTGTACGCGGAGTCTCCGAGACATTTTCGGAGATGGACACAGGGATGCGGATCTTATCCTTGGAACCCTTGCCTGTCACGGCCATAACCTTAGCCCAGGACTGGCTGCTGCTGGCAGACCAGTCCTTATCTGAGCTGAGTGTTATGTTCTCCTGACCTCCCAGCGCATCGATGGCGATTGTTTCCGACTCGACGGAAAATACCGGCGTATCGATGTCTTCCACAGGCTTGCAGGCGAAAGCCAGCAATGCGAGTGCAGGAAGTATGTATCTGAATATCCTCATCTAACTGTTACTTAGAATGAAAGGCCGTCATCCCAACCTGGGTTCTGTGTAAGGGCACCATGAGTGGCGGTACGCTGATCTGCCGGGATAGGCCAGAGATAGTCGCACTTGTCGTCCCAAGCGTATTTCTCGGCTGCGAAGTAAGTCAGGCGGCCGTCCTTGAGGGTGAAGTTGCCTCCGATCTCGATCTGGGCGGTAGCTGCGATAGCTTTGTCAATGGTAGCCGGCTTAGCGCCCTTGTTGTAGAAGAGCACGTCCTTTGCGCCGTCGCCGTCGAGGTCGAACTCACCGACGGTACCGATGTAGATACCCTGGTAGCCCTGGTTGGCAGCAGGACACATCCACTTGCCTTCTGCCCAACGGATGAGATCCCACTGGCGGAAGCCCTCAGAGAAGAGCTCCACGGTCCTTTCGCGGCGCACCTCGAGGATTGCCGCAAGCTGTGAGCCCTTTGCGTTAGGATAGTACTCCTGCATGAGGGCGTCTGTCTCGGAAGGAACGGTGGACATCTTCTTCATGCCCACACGGTCACGGATAACATCGATGGTCTTGGCAATGTCATCAGCGGAGAGAATTCCGAGCTCAGCCCTTGCCTCTGCATAGTTGAGGAGAACCTCAGCGTAGCGGATGACTGGCCAGTCGGTAGCGGAGGTGGTGGCACCTTCGTGGGAGCTGTCGGAGATGAACTTGATGATGCGGTAGCCGGTGAGGGTGCGCTCCCATGAGAGGACCTCATGGGCGGTCTCTGCAGCAGCCACATAGGTCGGGCCCTGGAGGGTCTGGGTAAGACGAGGGTCGCGGCCGGTGAAGGTCTCCTTGTAGTCGAGGTTCTGCCAGTTTGCCTTGGTGGTTATTGACTTGCCGTCTGAGAGGAGATAGTGGTTCACGAAACGCTGGGTTGCGCTGTGGCGCGCGTTCTTGTAGTCGAACTGGATGCCGTGACGGACCGGGATGGCTGCGTTGTAACGGATGGCCAGGATGTTCTCAGACTTGTCAGCATCCTCGAGGATGAAGAACTCGCGATAAGGAGCACCGTTCTTCTCGAGCTTCATGGTGTTGCCCTTGTAGAGGCTGTGTTTGCCGATCACCTGCTCGGCAGCTGATGCGGCCTGCTGGAGGAACCACTCGGAGGTGAGAGTTTCACCTTCAACGGTAGGGGTTTCTTTTACATATTCACTTCCGGCGTGGTACTTGAGGAAGGTTCCCTCAAAGAGAGCCACACGCGATTTGAGTGCGAGAGCCGCATCCTTGGTAACACGGTAAGGGTCTTCAGCACCCCATGCCTCAGGAAGACGCTCGGCAGCCTTGTCCAGGTCCTTGAGAACCATGTACATCACATACGAGCGATTGTCACGCGGCTTGTTGAGAAGCTCAGTGTCGGCAGAACCGACAACCCTGTCGTAGTATGGCATGTCGCCGAACTGGCGCACCATCTCATAGTAGAAATATGCACGGAAGAAGTAGGCCACACCATTGTATTTCTCGCGTACAGCGAGGTCCTCGCAGCGGGTGTTGTTCTCAAGGAAGTAGTTGATCTTCCTGAGCACGTCGAAGGAGCCGTTCCACCACTTTGAAGATGGGAGGCGGGTACCCTTCTGGATAGCTGAAAGACTGGTAGAGATGTGGTCGTCAGCCACCTGCTCAGCTGCGGCTGCGGAAGCCGGATTCGGCAGGATGGTTGAATAGAAGCTGTTTGTGAAAAGTCTGAGCTCTGCCTCGGTGCGGAAGAAGGATTCCGGTGAAAGCTGCGTTTCCGGCACCTTGGTAAGGAAGCCCTCGCAAGATGTGGCGCAAAGGGCTGCAATCGCTATTGCTATTGTAAATATTGTCTTTTTCATGGTCCGGCAATTAGAAGGTTACGTCAACACCGAAAGAGAATGTCTTTGAATAAGGGTAGAGACAGTCGCCGTAGGTTGATGAGGTTGCAACCTCAGGATCCACGGTGCGGCAGTGGCTCTTGATCGGAGACCAGTACCAGAGGTTCTCGCCGTTGAAATAGAAGCGGACCTTGTCCACGGCCTTGTTCTTCTTGATAGGAAGCGTGTAGCCTACTACCAGGTTCTTCAGACGGATGTAGGCAGCATTCTGGAGGAAGTAGTCGTTGGTGACGAGGTTGGATGAGTTGCACATACGGCCTCTGCGGCGAGGGAAGTATGCCTTTGAGTTATCTGCACCCTCTTCCTCTGACCAGCAGTAGCTGAGGAACTTCTTGTCCACGAATGCAGGACGGTGGTAGCTGTAAGGACCCCAGAAGTAGATACAGTTTGCGTCAGGCATCCAGTTGATCTTGCCGATGCCCTGGAAGAAGATGCTCAGATCCACGCCGTACCAGCTGAGGTCACCCTTGAGGGAGTAGGTGTAGCGAGGGAGCTTGTTACCGATGATGACACGGTCGCCAGGGTTGGTCACGGTGTTGTCGCCGGTGTTGATCACACCGTTGCCGTCGAGGTCGACATACTTGAGGTCACCGGCCATGAGCACGTTGTTAGGGGCGGCACAGCCGGTTACGCCCTTGATTACATCCTTTGCATCCACGGCGCTTGCATAGGCGGCAGCCTCCTCGTTGCTTGCGAAGAAACCGTCAACCTTGTAGCCCCAGATCTCACCGAGGGTCTGGCCTACATAGTGGTCTGAAAGAAGCTTGTCAGGGTTGTCGAAGCGGGTGATGGTGGTCTTGTAGTCACCCAGGGAAGCACTCACGCCATAGCTGAGGGTCTTGCCGGCAACCTTCACGTTGTCACGCCATGCCAGAGAAAGCTCATAACCGAGAGTCCTCATGTCGGCTGCATTCTCCTGAGGCTCTTTTGCGCCATAGACCTCCGGAAGCACCATGCCTTTGGTAAGCATGTTCTTGGTGTCGCGGATGTAGAAGTCGGCAGAGAAGGTCAGCCTTGATTTGAGGAAGGACATGTCCACACCGAGGTTGTTGGTGATGACGGTCTCCCAGGTAAGCTTGCTTGACTTGGGGTCGGACACATCTGCGGTGAAGTCCTTGGTCGCACCGTCGAAAGTGTAGCTCAGGGTAGAAGTGGAAATGGTATCCCAAGAAATGTAGTTATTCACCTGCTGGTTGCCAAGAGAACCGTATGAATAGCGGATCTTGAGGTTGTTCACATAATCCTTTGCAACTTCGAAGAACGGCTCCTCGGACACACGCCAACCGACGGATGCAGATGGGAAGACGCCCCAGTTCTGGCCCTGGCGGAAGCGGGATGAACCGTCGGCACGGAAGGAAGCCTCTGCGAGATAGCGACCCTTGTAATCGTAGTTGACGCGGGCGAAGAAACCGAGGGTACGGTATGAAGAGTTGGACTCGGATGCCTTCTCGATCTCGCCCTGCGCGATGTTGATGAAGGAAAGGTTCTCACTCAGGGAGCCTTTCTGCTGGACAGAGAGGGAAGATGAACGATAGTCGTCGAAGTTGGCACCGAGGGTCGCGCTCACATTGTGGTCGCCGAAGCTGTGATTGTATGCGAAGAAACCGTTCACGACATGACCATCGAGATAGTAGCGTTCCTCTTTGTAGAAATCATAAATGGAACCGTTGGTGAAGACACCCTGTGCGAGGGTTGGGTCGTTAGGGTTCACATAGAACCTGCGGTTGATGTTATCGTAGGAATTAGGGGTTGCGAGGTTTCGGTATGACCCGAGCCTGTCTGTGCGGCGGTAAGTGTAGTCAGCGATGAACTTCAGGTCCTTGAAGATGTTGAAGGTGAGTCTGTTGGTCAGGCTCAGCGCATTGCTGATACGCTTATTGTGGTTGCCGGAAGTGAAGTACGGGCCGAAACGGCCGGAGAACAGAGGTGAAGTGGCATCGGCCATGTATGAACAGTAGGCGTCGATGCTGCCGTCCGGGTTGTAAGGCAGGATGTTAGGACCTACGTTCTGGGTGAGGTTGAAGAGGATGCCGGTACTATTGAGAGACTCGGAACCATCCATCTCCATGTATCCGCCATACTCGTACTGAGTGCGCTCGAATCCGACATTCACTGAGTAATCCAGCCACTTTGCAACCTTCGCATCCATTTTGGCACGGAAGGAGTAGCCGTTGTAGATATCCTCTGCATAGTTGTTGAAGAGACCCTCACGGTAGAGGTAGCGGCCGCTGGCATAGTACCTGATCTTGTCGTTTCCGCCCCTGATGCTGATGTTATGCTCGGTCTCTGGACGGTTTCTCTTGAAGAGGAAGTCATACCAGTCGAAGTTGCCCAGGTACACATAGGTGTTGGTACCGGTCTCGTCAGGAACAATCCAAGGACGCTCAGGGTTCTCGACCACGTCATTGCGGCGCTCCTTGAGCATCTCGAGCTGGGCGTCGGAATAGGTCCAGGCACCATGGTTCTTGAGATACATATAGAAGGAGTTGGTCATGGTCACATAGTCGTAACCGCTGGTGATGTAGTCGGTGGAAGTGGTGTTCTGTGAAACGCTCACACGGCCATTGTAGGTGATGTGGGTGTTGTCCTCCGAACCAGACTTGGTGGTGATGATGACCACGCCGGCAGATGCCTTGGCACCGTAGATGGCGCAGGCTGACGCATCCTTGAGGACAGAGACGTTCTCGATATCGTTAGGGTTCACCTGTGAGAGGGATCCCTCGACACCATCGACGATGACGAGAGCGCCAGGAGAGCCGGCAACAGATGCAGCACCGCGGACGGTCACATTGTAGTTCTTGGACTCGATTGCACCGCTGTTCATGGTCAGGAGCAATGATGGGTCCGCACCCTGGATTGCTGCTGCGGCATTGGTCACAGGACGATTGTTGAGGTCCTTGCCGTCGATGACAGAAACGGCGCCGGTCACATTGACCCTCTTCTGAACGCCATAACCCACAACGACTACCTCGTTGAGGACGGTGGACTCGGAAAGGGAAATCTGGTAAGGCTGTGCCTCGACCCCGGTAAGGGAGAGCTCCTTGTCCTGGAGACCGATGTAGCTAACCACGATGTCGAGAGGGAAGCTGACATTGCTGAGGGTGAAGTTACCGTCAAGATCGGAAATCGTTCCGACGGAACTGTCCTTGACCATGATAGATGCGCCGATGAGCGGCTCACCATTCTGATCCACGACAACGCCTTTGAAGGAGCTCGGAGCTACCTTCTGGGCCGGCTTCTTGGACACGGAGATGGTCTTGCCGTTTACAGCGTAGACCACGTCCTGGCCAGCAAAAATCTGAGAAAGGACATCCAGGATGGATGCGCCGTTTGCCGACACATTCACCTTGCGGCCCAGGTCTACCTCACTGGAGTTCAGAGAAACGGAGTAGTTCTCTGCACTGTTCAGGGCGGTGATGGCCTCCTGGACTGTCACGTTCTTCAACTGCAGGTTGATCTGTGCATTGACGGTCATGCTGGCCGCCAACAGACAGGTTGCAACTGTTAGAATAGTTTTTTTGAACATGGTATTGTTTGATTGGTTTGTTTATATGTTCGACGAGAGGTATACAACCCCGTCTCTTTTCCTTATCTTCATTATGCCGTTGATGTTCATGGCGGCGAGAATCTGGTCGAGGTCCTCGCTGTTTGTAAAGTAGGCGAAGAACTTGGTCCTGGCCAGATGTTCGTCCACAACGACTATCTTTACCCCGAAAGTGCGGGAAAGTTCCTGGGCTATGTCATCCATGCTGAGATTGGCGAAATGCAGCGCACGGCCATCCTTGAATGACTTGAAATCCCTGGCGGCAAAGTCCTGTATCTCCACATTTCCGCTGACCCTGTCGAACATGACGCGGTTTCCCGGTTGCATGAGGATCTGCTTGCTGGCATCATTGAAATTCAGTTCCAGCTGTACGGAACCCTCGATCAGCGAAGCCTCGATGCGGTCGGAATCCGAATAGGACTTGAGATTGAAAGTCGTACCGAGCACCCGTACGGTAGCGTCTCCGGAGCGGACTATGAATGGCCGCGACGGATCCTTGGCTATCCTCGCAAAGATCTCGCCGTCCACGAATATGGTCCTGTTGTTTCCCTCGAATGAAGCCGGGTATGTGACACGGCTGCCGGAATTCATGAAAATCGTACTACCATCGGCAAGACAGAGTGTGTCGATCCTGCCGTTCGGAACCTTGACCTCAGCCCAACGGAGATTCTGGGCCTGGCTTGCCGCCTCCTGGGCCTGCTCAACCGCCTCAGAGAGATCTGAACGGCCCGTGCTTCGCCCGGCATGGAAAGTCAGGGGCAGGGCAACGGCCAGGCAGATGCAGGCCGCAAGCGCAGTGATAAGGATGGATCTGGATGAAAAGCGGTGGGACCCGGATAGGCCCAGACGGTCTTTCAGGCTGTCCAGAGAGGATTCGACGGACTTTGAATCCATCTCGCTGCCATTGCCGTCAAAAAGGGCGGACATAGCCTGAACGACTGCCGGGTCGTCGCTGTGGGAAACCAGCCAGCGCTGGAATTCCACCTCTTCGGCCGCAGTCATCTCACCGTTGAAATACTGTTTAAGCTTGTCCGTCATCAATTATGTGGAGCGGCACGTCTGCCGCAATCCACAATAAGTACGGATGAACGCACACGTACGCGTAATCCCAAGTGAACTTTTTTTGGAAAATTTCAGTTCAGAGTCTTGCGGAGGTCCTTAAGCGCGAGTTCAATGTGCTTTTCGACCGTCCTCGGAGACAGGTCGAGCTCGCGGCTGATCTCTTCCACGGACTTATGCTGGTAGCGGCTCATCTGGAAAACAACCCTCCTGCGCTCTGGCATATCCCCGACTATGCGGGCAACGGCGCTATTGGTTTCATGGTATTCCGCCACTTCTTCCGCACGCTCCCCCGGCCTCGCGATTTCAGGCAGTTCTTCCGGGTAGGACATTGCCGTATGGGCCTTCGAGCGCAGGAAATCGATCACCTCGTTGCGGGCGGTCACAAAAAGATAGTTCCTCAGAGACAGATTCGGATCGAGACGGCTGCGGTTGTACCAAAGCTTCATAAAGACATTCTGGGCAAGGTCTTCCGCTCTCGCAGCGTCCTTTATCAAACCTTTCACGAAAGAAAGCAGACGCGGATAATAACGGCGGTATGCATCCTCATAGGAGGACACATCACCGCTGGAAATACCAACAATCAGTTGCCAATCTGTCTTTTCCTGTGCAGCCAAAGCAGGGTCATCAGTTTCAGTGACCCAAAGCTACACAAAAAAATTGACTTTGTCGCAATCAATTACCTGAGCTTGCCCATAGGTTTGGAGTTGACATAGCCTGGGCTGAGCTTGAGGAAGCAGACACCGTGAGGGGCAACTTCTCTCTCCCACCTGTCCCTGAAACCGACGGTGCCCAGATCCTGCTGGCGCCAGAGGTCGCGGATCTGCTGATCCTCCACCAGACCGAGGCTGCGCGGCACGAAGCCTATCATCTTCGGGCTGTCGGAAAGATTGAACATGGCCACTGCCAGGCCTCCGTCTGAGAGACATTTGATATAGGTGGCATAGGTGGCGTCGCCGTAGCGCTTTGCCGGAGAAAGGCCGAGTTCGTCCTGGTCTATCGCCAGCACCTCGTCGTTGGTCAGCAGACTGAGGAGGAAGTCGTCGGCACGGGTAAGGTCACAGCCCAGAATCAAAGGCGCACTGAGCATGCACCACATGGTCATGTGGGTGTACTGCTCGTCAGGGGTGAGGTGGGTAGGATTGATCGCGTGCTCATACTTGCCCCAGCCCACACATCCAAGGACCATCATGTCGGCATCCGGCCATGCGCCCGGACGGCGGTATCCTGCCCAGACATCCTGGCGGTTGAAGGCAATGTCGCTGACGCTCTTCCAGTTGTCGCGGATGTCGCCGGTTGTTCTCCAAAGCTGTGAATACTTCATAAGGTCTGCTGCAAGCGGGAGCGGAGCCGAGTTGGAGATGCTGTAGACAATGTCGCGGCCTGTGGCACGGAGGGCTTCATACATCGCAACGAGAGAATAGTGGTCGTTCGGATTCCAGTCGTACTTCATGTAGTCGACACCCCACTCTGCCCACTGCTTCGCGTCAGCATCTTCGAAATGATACTCCTCGAAACGCCAGGTCGAGTCACGCGGGATCACATCCCTGTCAATCTTGTGATGCTTGTCACAGACGCCCTGCTCCACCCAGTAATACTTTCCCTCCGGGTTGTCGCAGGTCTCGCCGATGTGGCCCGCATAAGTACCGATCCACGGTCCGGAATAGATACCGAACTTGAGACCGTTCTCATGGAGATAGTCGGAGAGACCCTTGATGTCCGGGAACTTGCTGTTTGGCATGATGGCGTTGTACTTGCCGCCACGGTCATACTGCCAGCCATCGTCCAGGTTGATGTAGGACCAGCCGTGCTGATCCAGCCCGAAATCAAGGAAAGCCTTGCCCATTGCCATCGCATGTTCCTGGCTGATGGTGTTGCCGAAGCAGTTCCAGCTGCTCCATCCCATAGGCGGGGTCAAAAGGAGTTTGTCGCCGATCTCGATGCGCAGGCTCTTTGTGTCGCTGCCCAGGGAATTGGTCGCTGTAAGCGTCACGTTGTAAGTGCCCGCCTTCTTTGCCTTGCCCCTGATGATGCCGGTCTCGGGATCAAGTTTAAGGCCCTTTGGCAGTCCCTTGGCCGCGAATTTCATTGGACGGACTCCCGAAGCAGGGATCTTGAACAGAAATTCCGCGCCCGGTCGCTGGCCGTAGACACGCGCTCCGTTGATGCGGGGTGTGTCGGGAACCTTCGGCGTCAATATATAGGCCGAATAATCAGGGACAGGCACGGTCTCGTATACCACTTTGTCCACCGGATCATCCGAATTCTGTGCATAGGCCTGCGGCACCGCCGCCATAGACAGCAGGGCTGTTATCAATACTCCGAGAGTCTTTTTCATATCTTTTGGGAATTATTTTGTCATCTTCACCGGAAGGATAGTTCCGTCCTCCGCAAATTCGAGCCTGTCGATGCAGACCACACGGTTGTTTCCGTCGGTGCTGCCGAGAGGATGGCGGTGGTATACGATGTAGTACTCATCCTTCACCTTTATTACTGAATGGTGGCCAGCACCGGTTCCGATCTCGGGATCCTGCTCGAGAATGGTGGCGAGGCGTTCGAATGGGCCGAACGGAGAGTCCGAGATGGCGTAGGCTACCCTGTAGTCAGACCTGGTCCAGCCGCCCTCACTCCACATGAAATAATACTTGCCGTCCTTCTTGAGCATGAACGGGCCCTCAACATAGTCCTTAGGCGTCACCTCCTTGAAGATGGCGCCGTCTTCGAACGGAACGAAGCCGTTGAGGTCATCGTTGAGTATGCCCATATTGCAGTGCTTCCAACCGCCGTAGTACATGTATATGGTACCGTCGTCGTCGCGGAACACGCACTGGTCGATAGGCTGTGCGCCATTTACGATCTCGCCGATGAGCGGCTCTCCGATCGCGTCCACATACGGACCTTCAGGCTTGTCAGCCACGGCAACACCGATGCCGCCGTGCTCGCCCTCGTGGATGTCGTTGGCTCCGAAGAAGAGGTAATATTTCCCATTATGCCTTATTGACGCAGGGGCCCAGAGGGCGCGCCTTATCCAGCTGCAACCATCCTGGGTGAGGATATTCTCGTGACGGGTCCAGGTTTTGAGGTCCGTTGAAGAAAAAGCGTCGAAATGGAGCTGGTCATCGAATGGCTGGCTCCAAGTCGGGAAGATCCAGCATTCGCCGTCATAGACTATAGCTTCCGGATCGGCGTACCAGAGTTCGGAAATAGGATTGTGGAATTCTGCGCTCTTGCAGGCCGCCAGCATGCTCATGGCGACGAGGAGGATTGTAAGTTTCTTCATATATCATTCATTTGTTTACAATAAGACGGATATTGCTGGGTACTACGCACGGGAATCTATCTCAACACGAAAGACTCTGTTATCTCCTCCGAGTCGCCGCCATAGAAATCGATCACAACTCCATGGGAAGACACATTCATCTTGAACGAGCCGGCGCCACCGGCATGGTAATATCTCTTCAGACCGGGACGGTACTCTTCGAAAACTGCGCTTTCGTCCTTGACCGGGGTACCGTCATCGTTTAGGCCTCCCTTTCGGAGTTCGCCGTACATCGCAGCCCCCCGCGAATCCACTTTGATGTCCTTCAGAGCCTCTTTGCTCCACACGCTGTTCATGGTCATCTGGGTGATGCGTCCGCCGTCGCCGAACCAGTCCGCAAGCTCGATTTTGTGGGTATGTCCGCATAGGACAATCACATTACGCTCTGCAAAAAGTTTCCTGAAACGACGGCGCTGCTCATCGTACTTTTCCTTTCCGAAGAGGAACCATCTGCAGGAATTGGCATCGTATGGGAAAACCGGGCCGTGAACCACCACGAAGGTGTAGCGCGCCCCCTCGGTCTCCTTGAGCAGCTTCTCGATCTCATCCGCATCCCTGCGCTCGAAGTCTATGAAGATATAAGCGTCCGGCCCGATGGTGAAGGCAAAGGTCGTCTTCTCGATCTTCCTGCCCAGTTCCCGGGACATTCTGGCTGGCATATATTCGTTGTAAGCCTCGCCCGCCTTGGTGCCTCGGATGTCGTGATTTCCGCATACTGTAACGAACGGAAGGCCTCCCAAGGTACCCTTGAAGCTGTTCATCACATCCTCAAGCATCTTTTTATGGACTTCCGGATTGCCGCAGTCACCCTGGATCAGGTCTCCCATCTGGAAGACCATGCGGGTGTCCTGGCCAACAAGTCCGGAGGCGCGCTTCATCATGCGCGGACAGCGCTCCCTCCACATCTCTCCGTTGCGTGCAAATTCTGCACGCTGGACGCGATTGAGCCACTCTACCTTTTCATTATAGTCGGAATGATACACCTCGGCGGGTTCCGTGTCGAAGTGTGTATCACCGAGAATTACGATTGAATACTCTCCGGCCGCCTTCTCTTTGCGGCCCGGTTTGAATCCTTTGGCCTGTGCGGCTGGAACCAACGGATCCACCGCAGCCGTTGCCACGCCGAGAGCAGATATTGCGAGAAATTTCCTTCTGTCCATGAAAAATGTGGTTATTTTCAACGAAGATAGGCATTATTTACAAAAAAGCGGCCCCCTGGACGGGAACCGCTTTAATTATGGAGTCAGGCTGGAATTACTCTGCCTGTGCCTCTGCTGCTGGAGCCTCGGCTGCCTCAGCCTTCTTTGCGCGGCTGCGGCGGGTAGCCTTCTTCTCAGCTGGCTTGCTTGCAAGTGCTGCCTCGTTGAAGTCTACGAGCTCGATGATTGCCATGTCAGCGCCATCACCCTGACGGAAACCAGTCTTGAGGATGCGGGTGTATCCACCTGGACGCTCAGCGATCTTAGGAGCGATGGTGCGGAAGAGCTCAGTGACTGCTTCCTTGCTCTTGAGGTAGCTGAATACGCAACGGCGGGATGCGGTGGTATCCTCCTTAGACTTGGTAATGAGTGGCTCTACGTATGGCTGGAGAGCTTTTGCCTTGGCAACGGTGGTCTCGATCCTCTTGTGGAGGATGAGTGAAGAAGCCATGTTTGCCATAAGGGCTTTGCGGTGACCACTCTTGCGACCAAGGTGGTTGATTGCTTTATTGTGCCTCATTATTGATTAATCTTTTTCTTGGGTTCGATATTATACTTGGTTACATCCATTCCGAATGAGAGCTGCATTCTCTCTACGAGCTCATCGATCTCAGCGAGTGACTTCCTACCGAAGTTACGGAACTTCATGAGTTCTGGACGGGAGTAGGAAACGAGGTCTGCGAAAGTATCGATGTCAGCTGCCTTGAGGCAGTTGTATGCACGTACTGAGAGGCCCATGTCGGAGAGTTTCTGGAGAAGCTTGCGACGCAGCTTCTGCTCTTCGTCATTGAGAGGTGCCTTCTCACCGCCCTCGGTCGGATCCGGTCCGATGGTCTTGCCATCAGTGAAGAGACCAAAGTGGTAGATGAGGATGTTTGCAGCCTCCTGGAGGGCGTTCATAGGAGAGATCGAGCCATCGGTAACGATGTCGAGAGTAAGCTTCTCGTAGTCGGTCTTCTGCTCAACACGCCAGTCCTCGCGAGTCCAGTTTACATTGACGATCGGAGTGTACACTGCATCTACCGGAATGGTTCCGATAGGAGCGTTAGGATCACGGCTTTCCTCTGCAGGAACGAAACCGCGGCCCTTGCCTACAGTGATCTCAATCTCCAACTTTACAGCCGGCTCGAGAGAACAGATGTGAAGCTCAGGGTTCAGCACCTTGAAAGAAGACAATCCCTTTGAGATATCCTCAGCGGTAAACTCCTGCTTGCCGCTGATAACAATGTTTGCTACCTCAGAGTCTACAGTGTCCACCATTCTCTTGAAACGAACCTGCTTGAGGTTAAGGATGATGTCCTGCATACCCTCGATCACGCCCTGGATGGTAGCGAACTCCTGCTCGACACCAGCAATGCGGATTGAGTTGATAGCAAAACCTTCCAGAGATGAGACGAGCACACGGCGGATAGAGTTACCGATGGTCTGTGCGAATCCCGGCTCGAGAGGGCGGAACTCGAAGCGGCCGACGGTATCAGTGCCCTCGAGCATGATCACCTTCTCTGGCTTCTGAAATGCTAAGATTGCCATATAAGTTTCTTTTAGGGTGTTAACGATTACTTAGAGTAGAGCTCGACGATGAGCTGCTCGTTGATGGTCTCAGGAATCTCCTCACGTGCAGGAGTGTTGAGGTACTTGCCGGTGAGTGACTTTGCGTCGAACTCGATCCAAGAGTACTTCTTAGCTGCTGCTACGCTGTTGGTGATAACCTCGAGGCTCTTTGAACGCTCACGTACTGCAACAACGTCACCTGGCTTAACGAGTGATGAAGGAATGTTGCAAACCTCACCGTTCTTGGTGATGTGGCAGTGTGAAACGAGCTGACGTGCAGCTGCACGGGTAGGAGCGATACCCATACGGTATACGATGTTGTCGAGACGGGACTCGAGGAGCATGATAAGGTTCTCACCCTTCTGACCCTTCATACGGGAAGCCTTCTCGTAGAGGTTACGGAACTGGCGCTCGAGAACGCCGTAGGTGTATTTAACTTTCTGCTTCTCCTTGAGCTGAGTACCATACTCAGAAACTTTCTTACGCTTGCGTGCGAGGCCGTGCTGTCCTGAAGGATAGTTCCTCTTCTCGAAGTACTTGTCCTCACCGAATACAGGCTCGCCGAACTTACGAGCGATTTTTGTACTAGGTCCTGTATATCTTGCCATAGTAGTTTTTCTTTAAAATTGTTGATTAGACTTTACGACGGCCTTTTGGACGGCATCCGTTGTGTGGCATTGGTGTAACGTCGATGATCTCGGTTACCTCGATACCTGCACCGTGGATGGTTCTGATTGCGGACTCACGACCCTGACCAGGACCCTTTACATAAGCCTTGACCTTGCGGAGACCGAGGTCATAAGCGGTCTTTGCACAATCCTGCGCAGCAACCTGAGCTGCATAAGGAGTGTTCTTCTTTGAACCGCGGAAGCCACTCTTACCTGCTGATGACCAGCTGATAACCTGACCTACGCTGTTTGTGAGAGTAACGATGACGTTGTTGAAGGTCGATGAAATATGAGCCTCGCCATAAGCGTCAACCTTGACAACTCTCTTCTTTGTTGTAGTAGTTTTCTTTGCCATAATTCATCAAAATTATTTAGTTGCCTTCTTCTTGTTTGCAACGGTTTTCTTCTTACCCTTTCTGGTACGTGCGTTGTTCTTGGTGCTCTGACCACGTACAGGAAGGCCGAGACGGTGACGGATTCCTCTGTAGCATCCTACGTCCATGAGGCGCTTGATGTTCATCTGGATGGTAGAGCGGAGCTCACCCTCGATCTTGTACTCCTCGCCAATCTTGGTACGGATCGCAGCGACCTGATCGTCGTTCCAGTCACCACACTTGATGGTTGGATCGATACCGCACTCCTCGAGGATCTTCTTTGATGAGCTGCGGCCGATACCGAAGATATAGGTAAGACCTATCTCTCCCTGCTTGTTGTTAGGTAAATCAACACCGGCTATTCTTGCCATAATCTATGTTTACTTAAATTGTTATACGATATTAACCTTGGCGCATCTTGAACTTAGGGTTCTTCTTGCAGATGACATAAAGACGGCCTTTACGCTTGACGATCTTGCAATCTTCGCTGCGCTTCTTGATGGAAGTTTTGACTTTCATTATAGTAAGGATTTATTTGTACCTGAAAAATATTCTTCCTTTTGTTAGATCATAAGGCGACATCTCCACCTTTACCCTGTCACCCGGGAGAATCTTGATGTAATTCATCCTCATCTTACCGGAGATGTGGGCAATGATGACGTGACCGTTTTCCAACTCCACTTTGAACATGGCGTTAGGAAGAGTCTCGACGATTGTGCCTTCCTGTTCGATAGCTGACTGCTTTGGCATATCTGAAATCTCACTTAATGATTTAACTTTTATAATATATTTTCGATGAACTCAAAGGTGGAAAGCTGTTCCGCATGACCTTTTCTGACAACAACCGTAAGCTCGTAGTGAGCAGACTTCCTGTGGTCCGCTGTGTGCACTGCCCAACCATTTCTTGCAAGATACACACCTCTGGTACCAGCATTGATCATAGGCTCAATACAGATGGTCATTCCGTCGACGAGTTTTGTGCCCTTGCCCTGCTTTCCGTAGTTAGGAACGCCTGGCTGTTCGTGCATCTCACGTCCGATTCCGTGTCCTTCCAACTCCCGGACAACGGAAAAGCCGAATGACTCAGCGTACGTCTGTACCGCGTGTCCAATGTCACCGGTCCTGTTACCTGCAACAGCTGCTTCGATACCCTTGTACAGAGACGCCTTGGTGACGTCGAGAAGCTTCCGGGTCTCAGCATCCACCTCGCCTACGGCAAAGGTGTATGCTGAATCACCGTTATAGCCTTTGTAAAGGGTTCCGCAGTCTACTGACACGATGTCGCCTTCCTGGAGTACATAATCGGATGGGAATCCGTGTACCACCACGTCGTTGACAGACATGCAGAGTGCTGCAGGAAAGCCGTCGTAACCGAGGAAGCTTGGGATAGCGCCGTTATCGCGGATGAAGGTCTCTGCCACCCTATTCAACTGAGCAGTTGTCACACCTGGGGCGACCAATTTTCCGACTTCGGCTAGCGTCTTCGAGACGAGTATGCCATTCTCGCGCATCAGCTCTATCTCTTCCTCTGTTCTTGGCTTGATCATTTCCTTCTCAGAATTCTAATCGAAATTACATTCCGGAACGTCCTGTCAGACGGCCAGTCTTCATCAAACCATCATAGTGACGCATGAGAAGATGGCTCTCAATCTGCTGGAGAGTATCGAGAACAACGCCCACGAGGATCAGGAGGGAAGTACCTCCGAAGAAGCTTGCGAACTGGTTGTTCACGCCACAGATCGTTGCAAATGCAGGAAGGATGGCGATGAGTGCGAGGAAGATGGAACCAGGGAGGGTCACTCTTGACATGATAGAGTCAAGGTACTCCACGGTTGCCTTTCCAGGCTTAACTCCAGGGATGAATCCACCGTTCTGCTTCATATTCTCAGCCATCATGGTAGGGTTTACCGTAACGGCAGTATAGAAATAGGTGAAGAGAACAACGAGGATACCGAATGTCAGGTTATACCAGATGCCAGTGTAATTGCTCATCGCTGCTGCGAAACCTCTGGTTGCGTCGAAACGTGAGAAGAGGATAGGGAACAGCATGATTGCCTGTGCGAAGATGATAGGCATCACACCAGCGGCGTTGACCTTGAGAGGAATGTACTGACGTACACCGCCATACTGCTTGTTGCCGATCACACGCTTTGCATACTGTACAGGAACCTTGCGGACTGCCTGGACAAGTGCAATGGCTGCGATGAACACGAGGAAGAGGACTACAAGCTCTACAACGAGAAGCAGGATGCTGCCGGTGGTAGAGTTGAACTTGGAAATGCACTCTGCAGCAAGCGCACGTGGAAGACGGGCGATGATACCGATCATGATGATGAGTGAGATACCGTTGCCGATACCGCGGTCGGTGATACGCTCGCCAAGCCACATTACGAACATCGAACCACCAAGGAGTATCAGAGTAGCTGCGATCACATACATCCTAGAAGATACAAGGAATGCAGCTGGATACTGGTGCATGATGCTTGACATGTATGCAGGGCCCTGGATGCAGAGAATCAGGATGGTCAGATATCTGGTCAGCTGATTCATCTTCCTACGTCCGCTCTCTCCCTCCATCTGGAGCTTCCTGAAATAAGGAACGAAGACTCCGAGGAGCTGGATTACGATGGATGCCGAAATGTAAGGCATCACACCGAGAGCGAAGATCGATACGTTGCCGAAGGCACCGCCGGAGAACATGTCCAGGAGGCTGAGCGCGTCAGTCCTGTTGGCCATGCTCTTGGAGAATTCCGAGATGACCTCAGGGTCAATGCCCGGCAGCACAACGAAGCTGCCGAGACGATAGACCACGAGGAGGAGAAGGGTGTAACCGATTCTCTTGCGGAGTTCCTCGATCTTGTAGATATTCTTGATTGTCTGAATGAATTTCTTCATTGTTATTCGATGGTTTTTGCAGTGCCGCCAACAGCCTCAATCTTAGCGATGGCTGACTTTGAGAATGCGTTTGCAGATACTTCGAGCTTTGCGGTGAGTTCGCCGTTGCCGAGGATCTTCACGAGTTCGTTCTTGTTTGCGAAACCTGCTGCGCGGAGTACCTCGAGGTCGATTGCCTCAACATTGAGCTTCTCAGCGAGACCCTGGAGGGTTGCTACATTGATAGCCTTGTACTCTACACGGTTAGGGTTGGTGAAACCGAACTTCGGAAGTCTTCTCTGGATAGGCATCTGACCACCCTCGAAACCGATCTTGCGAGCATAGCCTGAACGTGCCTGAGCACCCTTGGTACCACGGGTGGAAGTTCCACCGTGACCTGAGCCCTCACCACGACCGACTCTCTTCTCTCTACCTTTTGAGCCAGCAGCTGGCTTAAGTTCATTTAATTTCATTATCGGTCCTCCTATTATTCTTCTACTTTAACAAGGTGCTGTACCTTCGCGATCATACCTGCAGAAACTGCATTGAGCTCGACCTCAACGGTCTGGTTGAGCTTATGAAGTCCGAGTGATTCGAGGTTAGCAATCTGGCGCTTGGTTGCGCCGCTCTTACTCTTGACCTGAGTTACTTTTACTTTTGCCATAGTGCGAATCCTCCTTAACCTTTAAAAACTCTGCTCATAGGAATGCCGCGAAGACCTGCTACGGTGTATGCGTCACGCATCTCAGCAAGCGCTGCGATGGTTGCCTTCACAAGGTTGTGAGGGTTTGAAGAACCCTTTGACTTTGCGAGGACATTGTGGATACCCACAGACTCGAAAACGGCACGCATTGCACCACCGGCCTTTACACCGGTACCAGGAGCCGCAGGCTTCATGAATACGCGTGCACCGCCGAACTTGGTCTCCTGCTCGTGAGGAATGGTACCGTTGAGAACTGGAACCTTGATGAGGTTCTTCTTTGCATCCTCAACACCCTTAGAGATAGCGGTAGTTACTTCGTTTGCCTTTCCAAGACCATAACCTACAACGCCGTTCTCGTCACCAACTACTACGATGGCAGCAAAGCTGAAGTGACGACCACCCTTAGTAACCTTGGTTACACGCTGGATGGCTACCAGCCTGTCCTTGAGCTCAAGGTCAGAGGTCTTTACTCTTTTAACATTTGTATTTGCCATAGTCTCTTAGAAAATTAAGCCACCTTCACGGGCAGCGTCTGCCAAACTTTTAACACGGCCGTGATAGAGATAACCTCCACGGTCGAAAGAGATGGTGGTGATGCCGGCTGCGAGAGCGCGCTCAGCCACCTTCTTACCTACGATTGCGGCTGCCTCGATACCTGACTTGCCCTTGCACTCTGCTGCAAGTTCCTTGTCATTTGAAGCTGCTGCACAAAGGGTGATACCCTTCAGATCATCAACAACCTGTACGTAAATCTGCTTGTTGCTTCTGAAAACAACCATACGTGGTCTTTCAGCAGTACCATTGACGACTTTGCGAATACGGTAGTGAATTCTTCTTCTTCTTTCAATCTTATTCATTGCCATAACTCAATCTCCTATTATTTAGCACCTGCTGACTTACCAGCCTTACGACGAAGCTGCTCACCAACGAACTTGATACCCTTACCCTTATAAGGCTCTGGCTTACGCATTGAGCGGATCTTTGCAGCAACCTGGCCGATAAGCTGCTTGTCGCAGCTCTTGAGGATGAGAACAGGGTTCTGGCCCTTCTTCACAGCCTCAGCCTCAGCCTTGACTTCTGCAGGGAGCATCATGTGAACTTCGTGTGAGAAACCGAGAGCGAATACAAGGATCTGGCCCTGTACCTCTACACGGTAACCTACGCCGACAAGCTCCTGCTTGATAGTATAACCCTCGGAAACACCAACAACCATGTTGTTGATAAGAGCACGGTAAAGACCGTGGAGTGAACGGAACCTAGGGTTGTCATTTGGACGGGTCAGCTTGACCTCATTTCCCTCAACGGTAACAGTGATGTCAGAGTCCACCTTCTGGCAGAGCTGTCCGAGAGGTCCTTTAACCTTAACCACGTTGCCGTCAGCGACCTCAACGGTCACGCCGGCAGGAAGGCGTACAGGCAATTTACCAATTCTAGACATTTCTAAATTGTTTTTTTAATGGATTAATAAACGATGCATAATACCTCACCGCCAACGTTGAGCTCGCGCGCTTCCTTGTCAGTGATGACACCCTTTGAGGTAGAGAGGATTGCGATACCGAGTCCGTTGAGGACGCGTGGCATGTTCTCTACATCAGTGTACCTTCTGAGACCTGGCTTTGACACGCGCTCGATCTTCTTGATAGCGGCTGCCTTGGTCTGAGGATGATACTTCAGAGCGATTTTGATTGTGCTGCAAGGGGTACCCTCCACGAACTTGTAGCTGAGGATGTAGCCCTTCTCGCAAAGGATCTCGGTAAGGGCCATCTTCATCTTGGATGAAGGGATCTCCACTACCTTCTTACCTGCTGCGTAAGCGTTGCGGACCCTTGTAAGATAATCTGCAATTGGATCAGTCATTTGTTTGTCTTTTTGTGGACCGGCGCCGAAGCGCCCGATATCCGATTGTTAATAAATAAATATAAGTATTATACAGTAGAAGACGCGAGGTCATCGCGTCTGTACTTTTCTTTACCAGCTTGCCTTCTTAACGCCTGGGATGAGACCGTTAGCGGCCATCTCACGGAACTGGATACGGCTGATGCCGAAGGCACGCATATATCCCTTTGGACGTCCGGTGAGTGAGCAACGGTTGTGCATACGGCAGGCTGCTGAGTTCTTAGGGAGCTTGTCAAGTGCAGCCCAGTCACCAGCCTCTTTGAGTGCTTTTCTCTTCTCAGCGTACTTAGCAACCAACTTCGCGCGTTTTACCTCGCGAGCTTTCATTGATTCTTTTGCCATCTCTGTTCGCTTTTAGTTGTTATGTTTCTTGAAAGGCAGGCCAAATGCCTTGAGAAGAGCGTAGCACTCCTCGTCGGTCTTGGCGGTAGTTACGAAGGTGATCTCCATACCGAGGATCTTGGTGATCTTCTCGATGTCGATCTCAGGGAAGATGATCTGCTCCTTGATACCGAGGGTGTAGTTGCCCTGGCCATCCATCTTCTCAGCGATACCGTTGAAGTCACGGATACGTGGGAGGGTTATGCGGATGAGCCTCTCAAGGAACTCATACATCTTGACGTTGCGGAGGGTAACCTTGGCACCGATAGGCATGCCCTTACGGAGCTTGAAGTTAGAGATATCCTTACGTGAAGTAGTTACGACAGCCTTCTGACCGGTGATAGCGGTAAGCTCCTGCTGAGCAACCTCAACGAGCTTCTTGTCGCCGGTAGCGTCACCGACACCCTCGTTGATGGTGATCTTGGTGAGCTTAGGGCACTGCATCACTGATGAGTAGCCGAACTGCTTCATAAGCTGAGGAACGATCTCCTCCTTATAAGTCTTGCAGAGTGAAGGAACGTATCCTGCAGGTACTACCTGCTCTGCTGCTTCTGCTGCTTTCTTTGCCATAATTAGATCTCCTCTCCTGATTTTTTAGCATAGCGAACCTTCTTTCCGTCCTCTACCTTGTAACCGATCCTGGTAGCCTTTCCAGACTTAGGGTCGATGAGGTTGACGTTAGAAACGTGGATACCTGCTTCCTGTTTTACGATGCCACCCTGTGGGTGTGCTGAATTTGGCTTGGTATGCTTGCTTACCATGTTGACGCCCTCCACGATAACGCGGTCCTTGTCAACGATCACCTCAAGCACCTTACCGGTCTTGCCTTTGTCGTTACCTGCATTTACATACACGGTATCGCCCTTTTTGATGTGAATCTTTTTCATTGTGCGTTAGTTTTTTAGAGGACCTCTGGTGCCAGTGATACTACTTTCATATAATTCTCGCGGAGCTCTCTTGCGACAGGGCCGAAGATACGGGTGCCGCGAAGCTCGCCGGCGTTGTTGAGGAGCACGCAAGCGTTCTCATCGAAACGGATGTATGAACCGTCCGGACGACGGATTTCCTTCTTGGTGCGGACTACGACTGCCTTTGATACGGTGCCCTTCTTGGCGTCACCACCAGGGAGCGCAGACTTGACAGCAACGACGATCTTGTCGCCGACCTTTGCATAACGATGGCGGGTACCACCCAGAACGCGGATGCAGAGAACTTCCTTTGCACCGCTGTTGTCAGCCACCTGTAAACGTGATTCCTGCTGTATCATGATTACTTAACTTTTTCTACGATTTCTACTAATCTCCAATTCTTGTTCTTGCTCAGAGGGCGGGTCTCCATGATACGTACGGTATCACCTTCGCTGCACTCGTTCTTCTCATCATGAGCAGTGAACTTGGTGGTCTTCTTTACGAACTTGCCGTAAATAGGGTGCATCTCCTTGGTTGCAACTGCAACAGTGATGGTCTTGTCCATCTTGTTGCTGACCACGATTCCTATTCTTTCTTTACGAAGATTTCTTTCCATGACTGACAATCAGTTTAGTTCTGTTTCTCTTTTTCAGCAAGGATAGTGATCATGCGGGCGATGTCCTTTCTTGCCTTTGCAATCTTTGAGGTGTCCTCAAGTGGAGAAATAGCGTGATTAATCTTCATTGACTCGAGATTTGCAGTCTCGACCTCGATACGATCCTTGAGATCTGCGATTGACATTTCGCGTACTTCAGATGCTTTCATTGTTTCTTTCTCCTAAATGTTATTCTTCAACATAGTCCCTGCGAACCACAAACTTGGTGAGCACAGGAAGCTTCTGTGCGCCGAGGCGGAGTGCCTCACGTGCGATCTCGAGCGATACGCCATCGATCTCGATGAGGATGCGGCCTGGGGTTACAGGAGCTACGAAGCCCTCTGGGTTACCCTTACCTTTACCCATTCGAACCTCTGCAGGTTTCTTGGTGTAAGGCTTGTCAGGGAAGATTCTGATCCAGACTTTACCCTCACGCTTCATGTGACGTGATACAGCCTGACGGGCAGCCTCGATCTGGCGACCGGTGAGCCAGGCGTTGTCAAGAGTCTTGATTGCGAACGAGCCGAAGCAGAGTTCAGTACCTCTGTGCGCAAGACCTTTCATACGGCCTTTCTGCTGCCTTCTGAATTTGGTTTTCTTTGGTTGTAACATTTTTCTATTACTTTTTGATTAAAATTTTCGTAATAAACCTAACTAATTGAGTATCAACTGGTTGGGCGGATTTGGCCTCAATTAGGGGACTGCAAAGATAGTAAAAATTCTGCAATTGCAAACTTTTTTCGCAAACTTTTTACACATTTTTGACCAACAATCCGAATACTTAACTTGTCTAAAATCACGCAGTTACGAATGTTGTTAAAAAAAACTTCCGCGCATTTTGGACCAGCGTCGAAACAGGCTTTCCGACCGGACTTCGCAACGGTTTTTTTTAAGTTTGGAACGGAATTGGCACCAAGTGACGGAAAATACTTACTTTTGCACACCGATATATGAAAAACATCCGCACATATATGCTCGTACTCGCGACCATCCTCGCCGTCACACTGCCTGCGGCGGAGGCAGCCGCGCAGACCCAGTCTCAAAAAGGCGGCTATATGGAGTACATAGTCGAGGGCAAGGACACCATATTCGTGGACATGATACGCGCCGCCAAGATCTTCGAGAAACAAAAGAGAAAGAAGGGACGCGAGTGGCGCAAGTACTACCGCCTGGTCTACAACTTCAACAAGGCCTATCCTTTCGCGCTGGAGGCAAAGAGACTCACCGCACAGGTGGACAGCACCGTAGACGCAGAGAATATGAAGTTCCTCAAGAAGGAGCGCTACATAAAGACAGTCCAGGACAATCTCTTCAAGGCCTACGAAAACACAGCCAGGAACATGTCCATCTCACAGGGCGCCCTGATGATGAAACTGATCGATCGCGAATGCGGCATCACCCCGTACGAACTGATCAAGGACTACCGCAACGGCTTTGCCGCCGGATTCTGGCAGGGGGTGGCCAAGATGTTCGGAACGGACATGAAGAAGCACTACGACCCCAAGGGAGAGGACGCAGCCACGGAAGAACTGGTGAAGTTCTGGGAAGACGGCGACTTCGACAGCTTCTACTACTCGATATTCTGGGAATATCCGGAGAAGGTGGTGCTGAAACGGGATGTAGCAGCGTCGAAAACCAAGAAGAAATAGGAATCGGGACGAACCCAGTCCCCAAGCATGAGAAGCCTTGCCCCCGACGGCAGGGCTTCATCTATTTTGACATGATAGTGTCCGAAGACGAAGAAATCCACCTCGTGGGAAGCAGCGAAGCCTCTGACAAAGGAAACCAGGGGGCACTTGTCCATCTCGAAGATGTAAGGTTCCTTGCGGGAGAGACGGTTGTGGCGCGACCAGGAATTCCCGAAACGGAACGCAAACCATGGGTGCAAGGCGCTGAAGAGGCACTGGGCCACGCGGTTGTGGAACAGGCCGTTGAGGAAACCCGCGCCGGCGCCGACCGGACCCAGTCCGTGGCCATGTCCTACACAGAATTTCTTCCCGCCGATCTCCATCAGATGAGGCTGACCTATCTTTTTCATGCCCAATTGCTCGAAGTAGGAGTAGGCCCACACATCGTGGTTGCCAGGGCAGAAATACACATTCACCCCGGTGGCAATGAGATCCTGGATGGCCGAAAAGACACGCGCATATCCCTTCGGAACCACATCCCTGTATTCATACCAGAAATCCCAGATGTCCCCAAGCAGAAAAAGATTTTCGGTCCTGTCGGAAGGAATCTCCCTCAGGAATTTGACAAAACGCTCCTCGCGGGCCGCAGGATCATTGACATCCAGTCCCAGGTGCACGTCGGAAGCGAAGTATGAGAGAGTCCTTTCCATATATTATATGAATATCCCGCATGTGAGCGCGGCTGCACCCACGAGTGCGCAGTAGAGCGCGAACCACTTGAGCTGCGCCTTCTTCACCAGCGCAATCATAACCTTGCAGGCGAAGAGTCCGCTGACAAAGGCGGCCACGAAACCGAGTACGAGAGGGAGCACGCCCACAGAAAGAGCATCGACAACCTCCGGATCCTCGGGACGAAGAACGATCTTGACGAACTTAAGGAAGGCCTCGCCCAGGATTGGGATGAGGACCATCAGGAAGGAGAACTGGGCCACCTTCTCTCTCTTCACTCCACAAAGGAGACCGGTAGAGATGGTGGTGCCGGAGCGGGAAAGTCCCGGAAGCACGGCCACGGCCTGTCCAAGGCCGATGATGAATGCGGAAAGGTAGGAGATGCCGTTGCGCGTCTGTTCACCCTCATGGCCAGACTGTGCGCGCTTCCTGGAGACCTCGTCGGAAACATACAGAAGCACTGATGTAACCATCAGGCAGATTCCCACGACGATCAGCGAGCCGAAGAGGACTTCGATCTGATCTTCAAAGAAAACGCCCACGATGAATATCGGAATCATGGACACGGCTATCTTGAGCAGGTAATCGGTCTCATCATTGTATCTGAACTTGAAAAAGCCCTTGAGCAGGTCCCAGATCTGCTGGCGGAACACCACGATGGTGGCTATGACCGTAGCCGCATGGACCACGATGTCGAAAAGAAGATTGTCCTCCGCCTCGACGCCGAGGATGGCCTGGCCGAGCGCCAGATGTCCGCTGCTGCTCACAGGAAGGAACTCCGTGAGTCCCTGGATCAGGCCCAGAATCAGTCCCTCAAACCACTCCATAGACTACTTTTTCTTGAAGATGTCAGGCTTCACCCAGCCCATGATTGCAACGATTTCCACAACCACTCCGAGAACGATGGTCACAGGAGCGACCACCAGCCTGCGGGCGTCGAACATGGCATTGTTGAACACATTCGGGTCGTCGCTGCCGCCGCCGGCCATCAGCACATAGCCGAGAACCATGATCAGCAGGCCTGCGATGAGGAGGACAAATCCTATAGGCGTGAGAGCCATCTTATCATTGTTGTCGTTCATATATCAATAGTATAGTTCGCTCTTGCGGAGCGATATGAGTTTGTTAACTACGAAGAATGTGCTGATCAGGCATATCACCACGCCGCAGGCAAGCACGATGCCTATCACGGCGAGCAGCAGCTCCATGCTGAAGATGGCGAAGAGCTGGGCGAACTCGGTACGTATCACGAACATGATGCCGAGCAGCAGCAGGCTGGCCACAAGTCCGGCGAAAAGCCCCTGGAACACCGCCTGCACGAGGAAAGGCCCTCTAATGAAACGCTTCGTCGCTCCCACCAGCCGCATTGTGTGGATGGTGAAGCGGCGGGAATATATGTTCAGGCGAACCGTGTTGTTTATCAGCACAAAGGATATGAAAAGGAGCAGGAGCACGAAGACTCCTATCACCATGGAAACCTTGCCGAGGTTCGAATTGAGCTTGTCCACCAGGGCCCTCTGATAGACCACCTCGCCCACCAGCGGGGATTCTTCCAGATTGACCCGGATCACATCCAGGCTGTCGGCGGAAACATATTCGGCGCGGAGAGTCAGATCGAGAGAAACAGGGATGGGGGAGGTCTCGAAAACGTCGAGGAAGTCCTCGCCGAGAAGTTCCTTCATTTCAGACACGCCCTGTTCGCGGGACACCAGCACAGCACTCTTGACATAGGGCTGGGCCTCAACCGTACGGAGGTATTCCGCAGCCTGCACATCCTCCACCTCCTGCTTCATAAGCACGGAAACCTTCATGTTTTCCTTGAAGTAGTTGGAGATGCCGCGTGCATTCACCAGCAGAAGACTGGCCACTCCGACCAGCAGCAGCACGAGCGCGATGCTGACCACGGAAGAAAGGTAGGCGTTAGCCAACCTCTTGCCAAGCATGCTATTTTCCTTGTTTGCCATAGGCCCCGTTACACATTTACGGCCTCAAAGATAGTGAAAATCAAAACTATTTATTATCTTTGTTGTGAATTTGCACTAAATTTTTTTCGACGCAATGGGAGATGTAAAAAGAGTACTTTTCGTCAGTTCGGAGATATTCCCGTATCTGCCGGAAAGCCCTGTGGGCAACATCGGACGCTACCTTCCCCAGGGCATCCAGGAAAGAAAGCGCGAGATCCGCTCGTTCATGCCGCGCTACGGCTGCATCAACGAAAGAAAGAACCAGCTCCATGAGGTGATCCGACTTTCCGGAATGAACATCGTGATCGGCGACATCGACAGGCCTCTGATCATCAAGGTGGCCTCCATCTCTGCCGCCAGGATGCAGGTGTATTTCATTGACAACGATGACTACTTCCATCGCAAGCAGACCTATTGCGACGCAGAGGGCAAGTTCTTCGAGGATAACGGCGAAAGGGCCGTGTTCTTCGCTCGCGGCGTACTCGAGACCGTGAAGAAGCTCCGCTGGGCTCCGGATGTGATCCACTGCCACGGATGGATTTCCCACCTTCTCCCTCTCTACCTCAAGAAAGCCTACCGCGACGACCCTATCTTTGCGGATAGCAAGGTGGTTCTCTCCCTCTATGACGACACCCCTGCAGAAAGTTTCGGAAGCGATTTCGCGGAAAAGGTTCTTTTCGGAGGCATCTCCGCTTCCGATGTGCAGCTCACCGGAAAGGCTGACGGCACAGAACTTGCTGAGCTTGCAATCCGCTATTCAGACGGAGTAATCATGGGTTCCGCCAACGTCGACGCAAAGGTCGGCGGATTCTGCCGGGAATCAGGACTGCCTGTTCTGGATTACGACGCAGCGAAGATCGCTGACGGCAGCTACATTGACGATTACAACAGTTTTTACGAACAGCTTTAGAATGAATCTGAAGAATTCAATACTCACAGCCGGCGTCCTGGCCGGCTTAGTTTTGTCCGCCGCTCCGGGCTGCGTCAAGATCGACACAAACCTGGGACAGGATTACATGCCTATGGAGCAGCGATACGATGTGTACACCTTCGAGGCAGATCTTGAAGAAGTATATATGAAGCCTATGGACTGCATGTCCGGCTACAGTACCAGAAGGATCACCTTCGGAGCCATCGACAGCGAAGAGTTCGGGCTCACCCGCAAATCCAGCGCTTTCACGCTCATTCCTGCGGTGGATTCCATCGATTTCGGCTCGGCCCCGGTTGTCCGCGAATTTTACATCTCGCTCAAGAAGGACACCACCAACACCGAAAACAGCAGCCAGGAAAAGATTCTGCAGAATGTGAATGTCTACTCTCTCAGGGGAACCGGAATCCACATCGACAGCCTGGTCTACATCAACGAGATGAAGAATTCTGACTTCGCTTCGCAGCCGCGCATCTCAAAGGGCATCCCTGTATACGACGGCGGTGACAGCCTCAGCTTCTGGTTCACAAAGGAGTATGCACAGCAGACCCTGGACACCTTCCTCGCCAATGCGAATGAGAAGAATGTCTACAAGTTCGACAGCATCCCAAGCTACATAAACAAGTTCCCGGGCATCTACATCTGCACAGACGACCCTGTCGGCAAGGGCGGCCGCATCAACATGTTCGACGTGGCTGTCAACATCGAGGATCAGTATGTGGCCGGCAACTTTGCGGAGCTCAAGATCACCAGCAGATACAACGACGTTCTCAAGGACACCTCCTTCGTGTTCCTCTTCGGAGCGGTCGGCATCCCTGCCGGCACAACGCTTCCGGACCAGTATGCTTTCAACTGCACCGAAATAGTGGGCGGAAAGACCGAAGCCAAGGCTGACGACACCATCTTCATTGAAGGCGGCAACGGAGTAAAGCCGGTAGTTGCCGGATCGGAGCTCTACGAGCTGCTCACAAAAGAGGTTGACGCAAGACTCGCATCCGGATATACCGGCGTACTGCCTTCCGATGTGGTAATCAACAAAGCCTCCATCAAGATGCCGTTCATCTTCCCGGCCAACTACCTGTACATGAGCGCCTACCCTGAGATTCTCAGCCCATGCTGCAAGATCAAGGGCAAGACGGCAAACGGAGAAGCGACCTACACCTATGCGAGCATCACTGACGCCGGCATCTCCGTAGAGAAGCACGGAAATATCGACCGCTCCAATGTATGCTACGCTTCCGACATCAGCTTCCACCTGCAGAAACTCCTGAGCAAGGACCTCGCAGACAGCCTCGCAGGCAAGAGCGACGCCGAGATTGCTGAAAAGATGGCCAACTATGATCTCTGGTATCTCATCAACGTGAACGAGGTGAACGAGAGTAGCAGCAATTCCAACAGCAGCTACAACGACTACCTGAACCAGATGTACTACTATAACTATCTCAACCAGCTCTATGGTGGATACGGCGGTTATGGCGGATACGGTGGATACGGTTACGGCGGATATGGTTACGGCGGATACGGATACGGCGGTTATGGCGGATACGGCTACAATAACTACTACTCAATGATGATGTACAGCAGCCTCATGAACCAGAGCTCGTCAACGACAACCAGCACTTCCGAGGAACTGGACCGCGACCGCTTCTATGGCGCAAAACTCTATGGTCCGACTTCCGGAAAGGGTCCAAAGCTGACGGTTACCTACGCGGTACCTAAGCAGCACTAGAATATGGAAGCCCCGCCTTTGAAGGTGGGGCTTCTTATTAAACGACAGAGGCCCGCGCAATAGCGCAGGCCTCTTTTATTTGCGTAGTAATGTGATTACTCTGCAAGCTTCTTCTCGATGTACTCGATAGCGTCACCAACGGTCTGGATGCTGTCACCAGCCTCGTCATCAGGAATAGCGATGTCGAAAGCCTTCTCAAACTCCATGATAAGCTCTACAGTGTCAAGTGAATCAGCACCGAGGTCTCCGGTGAAATTAGCGGTCTCAGTTACGAGGGAAGCGTCAACACCGAGTTTGTCTACGATGATGGCTTTTACCTTTTCTGCAATTTCAGACATAATTTAAGGTTTTATTTGTTGTTAGTACTAAATTTCAGTCCAATAGTCCCGCAAAGTAACGAAATATTTATCAATTATGAAAGAATGGGTGGAAAAAACTGCATCTTAGTCCTTTCTGCTGAGACGCAGCCACACAAGCAAACCATTGATGGAGTTGACTAGCACGAAGATGTAGCAGATGACAAGATTCAGGTCGGATAGGTTCACAACGCCCTCGGTCCTGTAGCCGGTCCAGGCGGAAAGAGCCCACATTGCGATGGTGAGCACATTCACGGCGATCCAGATGAACCACTGCTCCATGAATGCAAAGGTAAGCATCAGCTGGGCAATCACACAGAGCACGGTGCTCATAGAATCAACCAGGCTATCCTGTCCTCCGATGCTTTTCAGAAGGAAAGCCAGTGCAGCCATTACGGCAGCAGATGCAACAGTCACGATGGCACGCCATTTCCAGCTTAATCTCTTTGCATCGACCACATCCTCACCTTCAGTCCTGCTGCCAAGCTTCCTCCACTGCAGCCATCCGAAAACCTGCAGAGGCAGGAATATAAGACCGTACACCGCAGCATTGCCGTAATGGCTGGTCTGGAAGCAGTATACGGTGTACATGCAGTTGTATATGAACCCGAAGAGGAAGGTCCACCTGCTGCCACGGGCGGAAAAACAGCAGCAGCATATGTTGAGCACTGCCGCAATGCTGGTGAACCACCAGCTGAAATCGCTTACCGCATTCGAGACTCCGTCGAGGAATATGGCGCAAAGAATGGTAGATACAACGGTACCACCAATCAGACACCACTCAAAGGGGGTGAGTATTCTATTGTCAGACATATCTATTTATTGAGATGTTCAAGTATCCTGTCAGCCAGGTCGTCTCCGACAATGCCGGCGAGTTCCGCACGTGGCGCCGCCACTATCCTGGCGACGGAGCCGAAATGCATCAGCAGACGTTGCTCCGTCTTTTCTCCAACACCCTTTACGCCCCGCAGAGCCGAGTCGATCTGGGACTTGCTCCTGCGGTTGCGGTGGTGGGTGATACCGAAGCGGTGAGCTTCGTCCCTGACTCTCTGGAGAAGTTTCAGAGCCTGGGAATTTCTATCGATGAAAAGAGGATACGGATCGCCGACGCGTATCACCTCCTCAAGCCTCTTTGCGAGACCGACTATGGTCAGCTTGTCCTGGAGTCCCAGCTCGAGTATGGCCTCATAGGCAAAACCCAGCTGGCCCTTGCCGCCATCGATGACGATCAGCTGCGGGATGTCGTCCGGATTCTCGGCCAGCATCCTGGAATAGCGCCTGTTGACCACCTCCTTCATGGAAGCGTAGTCGTTGGCACCCACCACGGTCTTGATGTTGAAATGACGATAGTCACTCTTGGCAGGCTCTCCCCCGCGGAAAACCACGCAGGAAGCCACCGGGTTGGTACCCTGGATATTCGAGTTGTCGAAGCACTCGATGTGCTCCGGAAGCACCTTCATTCCGATCGCATCGCGAAGCTCCTCGAGCACCTTGTGACGGAAGGCATCCGGGTCCGTGTGTTCCGCCTGCAGCACAGCGTTGAGGCGCATCTCACGGGCATTGCGCATGGAGAGCTCCAGCAATGAAAGCTTGTCGCCGCGCTGAGGCACCTTGAACTCCACTCCTTCGATCTCCACATCGGGCAGGAAAGGCACGATAACCTCCTTGGAAAGATCGCCGAACTTATCCTGGATTTCCGCAATGAACATCCCGAGCACCTCTGAACGGTCTTCTTCAAGACGCAGTTTGAATCCCAGATTCAGCGACTGGATGATGGCACCGTCGTGGAGCCTGAGGAAGTTTCCAAAAGCCTCGTTGTCCTCCACAACCAGGGAGAACACATCCACGTTGCCGGTAGATGAATTCATGATCACAGACTTGCTGTAATGCTCCGATAGGGACTCCATCTTCTGCTTGTAGAACTGAGCCTGTTCGAACTGCAGATTGGCCGCAGCCTCGTTCATCAGCTCCTTGTAGTGAGCTATCATTTCCCGGCCCGCGCCCTTCAGCAGTCTTACTATCTCTTCGATATTGTCGTTATATTCCTTGACGGAAATGGCCCCGACGCAGCAGCCGCGGCATTTCTTGACATGGTAGTTCAGGCACGGACGCATCTTGCCGTGCAGGATTGAGTCTGAGGTGATCTTGTTCTTGCAATCCCTCAGCGGATAGAGCTTGGAGAAGAACTCCAGCAGGGAGTAGGCATGCTTGACTGAACTGTAAGGCCCGAAGTAGCGGGAGCCGTCCTTTACCACTCTCCTGGTCAGGAAAACCTTGGGGTAAAGATCCTTGCTGACGCAGATCCACGGATAGGTCTTGGAATCCTTCAGCAGGATGTTGTACTTGGGCTTGTACTGCTTGATGAGATTGTTTTCCAGCAGCAGGGCGTCGGCTTCACTGTCGACCACGGAGTACTGCGCATCAGCAATCTTCGAAACCAGTATGGCAGTCTTGGGGGTAAGCCTCTCCGGGTCTACGAAATACTGCGCAACCCTCTTGTGGAGGTCTTTTGCCTTGCCTACATATATGACAGTTCCCTCGGCGTCATAGTATCTGTAGACACCGGGGGAATGTGGAAACAAGGCTATCTTTTCCCTGACGGTCATGCGAAATGCCCTTACTGAGCAATCTGTTCAAAGTAGTGCCTTGCAGCGCCGACGATGTCTTCGCCGAGGATGTCACGGTCTATGATCATTCCGTCAGGGGCGATATAGACTATCTCCGGCAGCGCAGCCACACCGTAAAGGTCTGCCACAGTGTCGTCAGCACCGTTGAGAGCCACCCAGTCGAATCCGAGGTCCAATGCCGACGCAAAAGCCTCATCGGCGTCTGCAAACATGGCGACGCTCACGATGTCGAGCCCCTTCTTGCCGAACTCTGACTTCACCTGCTTGAGGTAAGGCACCTGCTCGAGGGAAACCGCATCACGCGGATTCCAGAAAAAGAGAAGCGTGAATCTGCCCTGACCGGCATAGTCAGACAGGCTGACATTGCGGTGGGTCGGCACGCCGTAGTCGTAGCCCACGATGGTCCTGACGGAGAAATCGCGGAAAGGTCGTCCGCTCGAAGTCTCCTTGCGGGAATTGTAGAGCTTCTCGATGATGGAGATACCGCCGAAGCTGCGGGTCTTGCTGCTGAGTGTCCTGAGAGCCTGGCCGAGCTCATCATCCGTCATCAGGGAATAAGACGAGAGGAAGGCAAGCGCTCCGATAGCATTATCCTTTTCAACATTGATGGTCTTGAGGGACAAAGACTTCAGAGACTCGTAATCCACGCAGTTCTGAACATCTTTCACAAAAGACTTCAGGCGCTCATTCGCAGAAATAGAAGGAGTGCGGGAATTGACATAGCTGCTGTCGGCAAGGACTACATCCAGTTTCGTTCCGTCCGGAATCACCTGCAGCTCCGCCATTCCGCCCTCGAAGAAGAGAACGGATGAAAGATCTGTTGCTGTCTCGAAATAGAATGTGCCCTTGTCACCTCTTACGAAGGTGTCGAGTTTCTCTGACTTGATGTTGATCTCGCTGAGGCCGGCCGGCAGCGTTCCATAGATCTTTGTGGTCTTTCCGATCTTTGGGGCGCAAGAGGCCAAAACCATTGCGGCGAGAAGAATGATGCTGATTTTTTTCATTTTGATTTTAAATGTAAAAGGCCGAAGCAATGCTCCGGCCTTATTTACCAGTTAGTGAGAATTATTTGTTCTCCCTGCGACGGTTGTCACGGCCACCACGACGACGGTCGTTGCCACCGCGGCCACCACGGTTCTGGTTCTGAGCTGCCTGCTGAGCTGCGATGCCAGCGTTAGGTGAAAGGTCCTTCTTACCGTAGACCTCACCGTTGCAGATCCAAACCTTGATACCGAGCACACCTACCTTGGTGTGTGCCTCTGCAAGTGCATAGTCGATGTCAGCACGGAAGGTGTGGAGAGGAGTACGTCCCTCCTTGATCATCTCGTTGCGAGCCATCTCGGCGCCGCCTACACGGCCGCTGATCTGAACCTTGATGCCTTCAGCACCCATCCTCATTGCAGTTGCGATAGCCATCTTGATTGCGCGACGGTATGAAACACGTCCCTCGATCTGACGAGCGATGCTGTCTGCAACGATGCGTGCGTCAACCTCAGGCTTCTTAACCTCGTAGATGTTGATCTGCACTTCCTTGCTTGTTACCTTCTTGAGCTCTTCCTTGAGTGACTCAACCTCCTTGCCCTCACGTCCGATGATAACACCTGGACGGCCTGCATGGATGGTTACAGTGATGAGCTTGAGGGTTCTCTCGATAACGATCTTAGAAAGGCTAGCCTTTGCAAGACGGCTTACGAGATACTTGCGGATGTCGTAATCTTCCTTGATCTTCTCCGCATAGTTACCACCACACCAGTTAGAATCCCAACCACGGGTGATACCGATTCTGTTGCTTATAGGATTAGTTTTCTGTCCCATAGTTATTATTCCTCCACTGGTTTTTTAACATCGAGAATGATGGTGATGTGATTAGAACGCTTGCGGATACGGCCGGCCCTTCCCTGAGGACATGGACGGATTCTCTTAAGTGTGCGTCCCTCGTCGACCATGATGGTCTTTACGATTACATTACCATTCTCAAGTTCCTGTGACTTGTCCTCATTCTTAGCCTCCCAGTTAGCGATTGCGCTGCGGAGAACTACAGAAAGTGACTTAGAAGCGTGCTTCTTGGAGAACTTGAGGATATCCAGAGCCTTGTTAACCTCGACACCACGGATGATGTCAGCAACAAGACGCATCTTGCGAGGTGAAGTAGGCACGTCATTGAGCTTTGCGATTGCAGTTGCCTTCTTCTGAGCTTTCAGGCGCTCAGCCATTTCATGTTTACGCTTTCCCATAATTACGATTCTCTTCTATAATTATTTACGATTGCCTGAATGGCCTCTGAAAGTTCTTGTTGGCGCAAACTCACCGAGCTTGTGGCCTACCATGTTCTCAGTAACGTAAACAGGAATAAACTTGTTTCCATTATGAACGGCGATGGTGTGACCTACGAAGTCAGGGGAGATCATGCTTGCGCGTGACCAAGTCTTGACAACCTCTTTCTTCATGCTACCTTCATTCATAGCAAGAATTCTTTTTTCGAGGGCCTCCTGAATATAAGGACCTTTTCTTAATGAACGACTCATAATCTCTTAATTTATTCCGTTATTTTTTCCTTCTTTCAATGATGAACTTGTTCGAAGTGCTCTTAGGATTACGAGTCTTGTAGCCCTTTGCAGGAAGACCCTTGCGTGAACGTGGATGTCCACCGGATGCACGTCCTTCACCACCACCCATCGGGTGATCTACCGGGTTCATTACAACACCACGGTTGCGAGGACGGCGGCCGAGCCATCTTCTACGTCCAGCCTTTCCATGAGACTCGAGGTTGTGATCTGGATTTGATACAGTGCCCACGGTTGCGCGGCAGGTGCAGAGCACCATCCTGGTCTCACCTGAAGGGAGGCGGAGGATAGCGTAGTTGCCCTCACGAGCAGCGAGCTGAGCAAATGCGCCTGCAGAACGTACCATAGCGGCACCCTGGCCAGGACGGAGCTCAACGTTGTGAACGAGAGTACCAAGCGGAATTTCACCAAGAGGGAGAGTGTTGCCCACCTCAGGAGCTACTCCTGAACCTGAAAGGATGGTCTGACCAACCTTGAGGCCGTTAGGAGCGATGATGTACCTCTTCTCACCATCTTCATACTTGACAAGTGCGATACGAGCTGAACGGTTTGGATCGTACTCGATGGTCATCACCTCTGCAGCAACGTTGTCCTTGTTGCGGAGGAAGTCGATGACACGGTACATCTTCTTGTGACCGCCACCGATGTAGCGCATAGTCATCTTACCCTGATTGTTACGTCCACCGGTGCTCTTGAGAGGCTCGAGGAGTGACTTTTCAGGAGTCTTGCAGGTAATGTCGTCAAAAGCGGAAATTACCTTATTTCTTGTACCTGGGGTACACGGTTTGAATTTTCTTACTGCCATGACTCTATTACCTTAAATGTTTGCGTAGAAATCAATCTTGTCCTCGCCCTCAAGGGTAATGTATGCCTTCTTGAAGCTGTTTGCGCGACCAGTAAGGATACCTGCCTTGGTGAAGCGGGATTTCTTCTTTCCATGATAGTTGACAGTGTTGACATCAGCAACTGTCACACCATATGCAGCCTCAACCGCAGCCTTGATCTGAAGCTTGTTAGCGTCAGCGTCAACGATGAAGCCGTAGCGGTTCAATTTTTCGCCCTGAACCGTCAGTTTTTCTGTTACTATTGGCTTAATTAAAATTCCCATCTCTCAAATTACTTGATTCGTGAAGCAAGGATGTCCTGGACGCCGTCAACCATTACCATTGAATTAGAATTCATGATAGCGTAGGTGTTGATCTCGTCAACAGTGATCACCTTAACCTCAGGAAGGTTACGTGCTGAAAGGTAAATGTTATCGTTGTTCTCTGGAAGTACGACGAGGACCTTCCTTCCGTTAGCCTTGATTGCGTCAAGGATCTGGATGAAAGACTTGGTCTTAGGAGCTTCCATTGAGAATGGCTCAACGAAGGTGATTGCGTTCTCCTGTGCCTTGTATGAAAGGGCAGAGAAACGAGCGAGCTGCTTGAGCTTCTTGTTGAGCTTGGTGTGGTAGAAACGTGGCTTAGGGCCGAAGATGTTACCACCACCTACATAGATACCAGACTTGAGGTCTCCGTGACGAGCTCCTCCACCACCTTTCTGGCGGCCCTGCTTCTTGGTACTGTGAGCATTCTCGCTACGATCCTTGGTCTTAGCGTTACCGTGACGCTGGTTAGCGAGGTACTGCTTAACATCAAGATAGATAGCGTGATTGTTTGGCTCGATGCCGAAGATCTGCTCGTTGAGGACGATCTTCTTTCCGGACTCTGATCCGTCAATCTTGTAAACAGACAATTCCATTGATTAGTCCTCCATCATTACATATGAACCCTTAGCTCCAGGTACAGAGCCCTTAAGTACAACGAGGTTGTTCTCAGGCATTACCTTGATAACCTCGAGGTTGAATACCTTCACGCGAGCGTTGCCCATGTGGCCACCCATGCGGGTACCAGGGAATACTCGTGAAGGCCATGCGCAAGCACCGAGTGAACCAGGGTGACGGAGACGGTTGTGCTGACCGTGGGTAGCACCGCCTACGCCCTGGAAGCCGTGACGCTTCACTACGCCCTGGAAGCCCCTACCCTTTGAAGTTCCGATGACATCAACGAACTTGGTGTCATTGAAAACCTCTGCGGTGAGGACCTCGCCGAGCTGAAGTTCGTGGTCGAAATCAACCTTGAACTCTACGAGCTTGTGCTTTGGTGTGGTTCCTGCCTTTGCAAAATGCCCCTTGAGAGGCGCGCTGGTCTGCTTCTCTTTTTTTTCGTCATAGGCAAGCTGTACAGCGGCATAACCATCTTTCTCTACTGTACGGAGCTGCGTAACAACACAAGGACCAGCCTCAATAACAGTGCATGGGATATTTTTCCCCTCGGCACTGAAAACGGAAGTCATTCCGATTTTCTTTCCAATTAATCCAGGCATTGGTTTGTTAATTAATTGATTATAAATAAATTACAACCCACCGTTCATTTTGGCGGGCTGCAAATATACTACAAATTATTTAATTTTCAACAAGTTAGCGGGAATTTTTGTTGAAAACTTGTTCGCGGGTCATTTTCCCCTCCCTGTCAAAGAAGCGCAAAACGATGCTCCGGCCGTCGGATTCGAAGTCCAGACGCTCCACATTGGAGTTGGCCACAATCGGAAAATCATTGCCATGCTCTCCCTTGTCGGCGAAGATATATTTGTGATGGTGGCCCGAGAGCATCAGATCCACACCGGCCTCATTGAGCACCGGGGTGAAATGCTCTGCGATCCACTTCTGGGAGTACCAGGCCTTCTTGTCGCAGAAGGTAGGGATGTGGACAAGGCAGACCTTGACCGGAGCAGAAGCGAAAGACTCCTCCTTCACGGCCGTTTTCAGCCATTCCAGTTCGACCTGGCGGTAGTCATCATACTGGGCCTGGCCGAAATACTCCACATCGCTGTCCGGCTTGTCCTCGCCCGCATCCAGCACCACGAAAGCCACCGGGCCCTGGCGGAAGGTGTAGTAGAACTCGCCTGTAGGAGTCGGGAACACAGACGGAGCCTTGTACCATTCGGCGCCGCGCCCCTCGTGGTTGCCGCGGGCAAAGAACACAGGCATGGAAGCAGCCTGGGCGGCGATAGGCTTGAAAGTGTGCACAATAAGTGTGTCTATACTGCCCGCATATGAGACAATGTCGCCATTGAGAACCACGAAGTCATTGTTGGAAGCGTCGATCCCGTTCATGAGGGCGGTGTACTTGGCATCGTCATAGTGCATATCGTTGACCATGGCGAAACGGCAGAGCGGAGCAGAGGCGTCCAGGGTTCTGACCGAAAACATCTGTTTCAGGGCGCCAGTGCGGCCATATCTGATGTCATAGGCATTGCTGTCGTCCAGCACTTCCTTGCCGCACACACGGTAGCGGTAGGAGGTTCCCGGCTTCAGACCTGTGACCTTGATGCTGTGGAAGGTGCCGCTCATCCTGCGGCCGGAAACGGTCTGCCAGTACTGCTGTCTCTCGCAGGCGTTATATGGTGTGCCGTCATCCGGAAACACCTCGATCCACGAAAGGGTGGAAACTTCGGTGGTCCAGAGCACGGTGAAGGAGTCCTCGGTCACATTCTGTATCCATGGGCCGCAGGACATCTTTATCTTCGGAGTGCCGGCAAAGGAGGCGATGGAAAGCAGCAGAAAAGCTGCGCTTGAAAGCAATCTGCGCATAGAACTATTTGTATTTCTCATACTTCTGCATGAAGGTGTAGGACCTCAGCTCCTTGCTGTTGCGGTCGGTGCGCGGACAGATCATCAGGATGTCTTCGGTGTCCACAACAAGGAAGTTCTCCAGCCCTTTCAGGCAGACAAGCTTGCCTTCCCTGGTAGTCACCGCAAGGGTGTTGCGGCATTCCTGCACCACGCCAACGCCGCTGGAAACCCAGTTGCCGGACTCATCCTTGTCCTCGGCATAGGTGAGCACAGAGTCCCAGCTGCCGACGTCGGCCCAGTCAAAGCTTGCTGGATATACCCAGGCCTTGGCTGTATTCTCCATAACGCCGAGATCGAACGAAGATTTCTGTATGCCGGCGTACGCCTTCTGAATGAATTCCTCCTCGGTCGCGGTGGAGAGGTTGTCTTCCCAGCCGCCGAACCAAGCAGCCAGTTCCGGCATATGCTGCGAAATCTCCTCCTTGAGTACAGATGCGCGCAGGGCGAAGATGCCGGAATTCCAAAGAAACTCGCCGCTTGCGATGAACACGCGGGCAATCTCCGGATCAGGCTTTTCCGTGAAAGTCTTCACCCTGAGCGGCTCACCCCTGAGAAGGGCCTCCTTTCCTCCCGAGGCCTGGATGTAGCCGTAGTTGGACTCCGGCCTCACAGGCTTCACGCCGAGAGCCACAATGGCATCGTTTGACGCAGCAAAGGCCATGGCACTGAGCAGGTCGGCTCTGAAGGCGCCCAGGTCATTGATTATATTATCGGCAGGTATGATGGCGAAGACAGCCTGCGGATCACGGCTCAACAGCTTGTAGGCAGCAAACGCGACCGCGGGAGCCGTATTCCTGTGGTGAGGCTCGCAAAGAATGTTCTCCTCCAGGATCTGAGGGGTCTGCTCGTGGATGAAGTGCTGGTAGCGCAAGGTTGTCACCACGATTATGTTTTCCTGCGGAACGATTCCGCAGCAGCGCTCAAAGGCGTGCTGGTAGAAAGATTTGCCGGTGTCTCCCTGGAGATGGAACTGTTTCGGGTCCTCAAGTCGGCTGAACGGCCAGAGCTTGGAGCCTGTACCGCCAGCGAGAATCACGCAATAATTATGTCGGTTATCCATATTTTAATAATATATAGGTATGAAAGCGTCTGGAAAGTAGCTTATCACCCTGTTGTCATTCTCAATCACTACTGCCGCCACGTCGAAATGGTACTCCACATCGGCCGGCAGCGGGCTTCGGGACCTTGCCAGAAAAGCCAGAGCAGCCTTGACAAGCTTCTTCTGCTTGGGCAGTGTCACGCATTCCTGCGGATCCAGCTGCATGGGCGGCCTGCGGGTCTTCACCTCCACAAAATGCACACCATCCTGTGCAAGCGTGACAATGTCCAGTTCCAGGTGCCCCGCCCTGTAGTTTCTTGCCAGTATCCTGTGTCCTCCCGCCTCAAGGTATCTGCTCACAGCCTCTTCTCCTTCGTCACCTACCTTCTTTCTCTCCATATCGGTTATCAGTCAAATTTCACTATCGTAACCCCCGTGCCTCCGAACTGTATGTGCTCGTCCGTTACGGAAGCAACCCCGGGTGTCGAGCGTAGGAACTTCTGTATCTCCTCCCTCAGGGCCCCGGTGCCCTTCCCGTGGATTATCCTCACGCTGCCCACGTTCAGCATCAACGCGTCGTCCACATAGTGCATCACCTTCTCGACGGCATCGGACACCCTCTCGCCACGCACATCCAGCTCTGTCTTGAAATTGAGCTTGCGCTCCGAGATGGAATCATCCACCCTGATCTTGCTCACATTGCGCACACTTTCCTTCGTGGCGCTCTTGTACTCGTTGGAAGTGATGCGCTCCACCTTGTCGTGAGGAAGCTTGCTCACTATGTTGCCGATTGTCACCTGCACGGCTTTGTCAGATACGCGTACAACCTCGCCAACCATGCCGTTGCTCTTCACGCGCACCTTCTCGCCCACCTTGAGCGGAGCATTGCGAAAGGCCTCTTCGCGGGCTTTCTCCTCCCTTTCTCGGGCCATCTGGGCCTGCTGCTGTTCGTCCGCGCGGCGTTCCTTGCGCTCCTTCTGACGTTCCTTGCGCGCATCCAGCTGTTTGATCTTGCGTTCTATGTACTCGTCCTTCTCCTTCTGCTCCTGGGCTTTCTTCGCCGCGAAGAGTTCCATGAATCCGGATAGCTCCTTGCGGGCCTCCTGGGTGGATTCCTTCTCGGCCTGCTTCTCCTTGATGGTACGTATGGTCTGCTCGACCTGCCTGTTGGCGCCCGCGATGATCTCCGCGGCCTCCTTGTGGGCCTGATCCAGCACTTCCTTCTTGAGCTTCTTGATGTCCTGAAGCTCCTTCTGGTATTTGTCCGTTATGTTCTCAAGCGTCCTGTCGGTCGCCTTGATCCGCTCGAGTTTCTCGTCCAGAGCCTTGCGGTTGCGGGCGATCTTGCGCAGATTGCGCTCAATGCCCACGAATTCTTCGCCGGCGCGGTTTTCCGCATCTTTGATTATCTCCTCAGGCAGTCCCATCTTGCGAGCCAGCTCGAAGGCGAAGGAATTGCCAGGCAGCCCCATTTCCAGCTTGAACATAGGAGCGATGTTCTTTGCGTCGAACATCATCGCACCGTTGATCACACCGTTGTCACCTGAGGCGTACAGTTTAAGGTTGGTATAGTGGGTGGTGATGACGCCGTAAACGCCCCTGCGGTCCATTTCGGCAAGAAGGGCCTCTGCTATGGCACCTCCTGCGGCCGGCTCGGTTCCGCTGCCGAACTCGTCTATCAGGACGAGGGTACGACCGTCAGCCTGAGCCATCATATCCTTCATGTTCACCAGGAATGAACTGTAGGTACTGAGGTCGTTATCAAGGGACTGGTCGTCGCCGATATCCACCATTATGCGGTCGAAGACCATCATCTCCGAGGTCTCCGAAGTCGGTATCAAGGTACCCCACTGGAACATGTACTGCAGCAGTCCCATGGTCTTCAGGCAGACGGATTTGCCACCGGCATTCGGACCGGAGATGAGCAGTATATGCTTGTCTTTGGTAAGTGTGAGGGTTGTTGGAACTATCTGCTTACCTTCCCTGCGCAGAGCCTTCTCCAGCAGAGGGTGACGGGCTTTCTTGAGCTGCACCTCATCGTTGTCGGAGATGATCGGCATGCCGGCAATTATCTCAAGCGAGAACTGCGCCTTGGCCATCAGGAAGTCGATTTCACCAAGATACGAGGCCGCAGACACGAGGTCTGGCATATATGGCCGGGCGAAGTCGGAGAAGTCCACCAGGATGCGGAGTATCTCCCTCTGCTCGGCGAACTGGAGTTCCTTTATTTCATTGTCGAGTTCGACGACTTCCGCAGGCTCGATGAAGGCGGTCTTGCCGGAAGCCGACTCGTCGTATACGAAGCCGTTGAGGCGGCGCTTGTTAGACACAGAGACCGGAATGAGCATCTTTCCGTCGCGTACGGTAACAGCCGCATCCTCGTCCACGAGACCTTCTTCCTGAGCTCTCCTCAGGATGGCGGACATCCTGCGGGAGATCACTCCCTCCTTTTCTTTGAGGGATTTGCGTATGTCATAGAGGGCATCGGAGGCCGTGTCCTTCACATTGCCGTACCGGTCAAGTATGAGGTCAATCCTTCGCTGCACTTCCGGGAAGCCCATCACCCCGGAGGACATCCTCTTGAGGTTCGGATAGACTCCGTCCTTGATGCCGGCGAAGAAACCCGTGACCTTGCGGAGAGTCTCCAGCATGGTCTTGAGCTTGCGCAGGGAAATGAGGTCGATGTAGACGCCATCTTTCTGAAGCGGCTTGAGGAAGTCCAGGCAATCGATGAATCCGGAAGACGGGAATGATTCTTCAAACATGGCGATCATCCTCATCTCATCCGTCAGCAAAAGGCGGTGGCGGATCTCGCGCACATTCGTGGAGAACTGCTCATCTGCAACGCGTTCCACGGCATATGCTGTGGAACACTTATCCGAGATTGCCGCGCGGACACGGTCAAATCCCAGTTTCTGCTCAAGCTTCCCTATTTTCTGCGATTGATCCATCAAGTATGCTCTTGAGTTCGTTTACGTCGGATACGATTTTCACAACACCGGCCCTTATGAAGCAGATGTGGCCAGTTTCTTCGGATACCAGTATCACGGACGCGTCGGTCTGTTCGGTGATTCCGATGGCGGCTTTGTGCCTCATGCCGTAGCTCGCAGGGATGTCTTCCCTCTCTGTCATCGGCAGTGTGCAGCGGGCAGCTCGGATGCGGTCGTCGGCTATTATCATGGCTCCGTCGTGCAGAGGCGAATTCTTGAAGAATATGTTCATGATGAGCCTGCGGCTTATGGCGGCGTCAACCATGTCTCCTGTGGCCACGATGTCTTCCATGGCGTTGTGGAGAGGGAATACGATCAGGGCTCCCGTCTTGCTTTCAGACATCTGCCATATCGCTCCTGTCAGTTCGTCCAATACCTTGCCGTGGAAGGATTTTTCTCCGCGAGCGAAGAGGCGGGCTATGAATCTGTTCCTTTCTGAAGCTCCTCTGTAACGGTTTCCTATGCTCATGAGGAAGCGTCTGATTTCCGGCTGGAAGATTACAATGAGCGCAAGCACGCCCACATCCAGGAGGGTTTCCATGATGGTTTCAAGCATTTTCATGCCGAGCGCGTGTGAGACCACCCTTATGAAGAAGAGCGATACCACCGCCAGGAAGATGCTCATGGCCTGCGACCCCCTGATCCAGCGGAACACGAGGAAGATTATTATGCCGACCAGGATGATGTCCAGGACATCCGCCAGGGTCATATTCAGAAAGCTGAATGCCGTCAGTAACATAGCGCGTATAAGTATCCACGCAAATATACAAATTATCTATCTTATTCCGTATATTTGTCTCCAACTTAAACCGACCGAAAAATGAAACCAGGAGAAAGGCTAATGTCTCTCGACACGCTGAGAGGCTTTGACATGATCTTCATTCTGGGTCTTGCGACCCTCATAGTAAACATCTGCAGACTGTTCCCGGGTGGAGCGGATTGCTGGCTGGCAGTGCAGATGACCCATGTGGACTGGGAAGGATTCCGTCACCATGACACGATCTTCCCACTCTTTCTCTTCATGGCAGGAGTAAGCTGGCCTTTCTCCCATGCGAAGCAGATAGCCAAAGGCGCTTCTAAAGCCCGTATTTTCGGCAAGATCTTCTACCGCGGACTGATGCTCTTCTTCATCGGAGTGGTCTACAACGGACTGCTGCGCTTCGATTTCCCGAATCTCAGATGGATGGGCGTGCTCCAGCACATAGGACTCGCATGGATGTTCGCCGCCCTGATATATGTCACACTCAAGCAGACACCGCGCGCAATCGTTGCGGCAGCACTGCTCATCGGCTACTGGCTGCTGCTCAAATTCGTACCCGCTCCCGACATGCCGGCCGGTACAGACCCATACTCCTTCGATGGATGTCTGCCGGGCTATATCGACAGAGTCTGCCTGCCGGGACGTCTCTATAACGGAACCTTTGACCCGGAGGGACTGCTGAGCATCATTCCAGCCATCGTAACCGCCATGCTGGGCATGTTCACCGGCGATTTCATCCGTCTGGACAACGGCAAATACAGCGGCAACCAGAAAACCCTCATCATGCTCGGAGCAGCAGCCCTCATGCTTGCAGTAGGACTGGTATGGAGCATAGACTTTCCAATTATCAAGAAGATCTGGACCTCTACCTTCGTGCTGGTAGCAGGAGCCTATTCGGTCGCTTCCATGGCCATCTTCTACTGGATCATCGATGTCAAGGGATGGAAAAAGTGGACCCTGCCGCTGCGCGTCATCGGCATGAACAGCATCACCATCTATCTGGCCAAGAGGGTAATAGATTTCGGCTACACCAACAAGTTCTTCCTTGCCGGCATAGCCGATCTCTGTTCTCCTGCATGGGGAGCGGTCATCATGTCAGCGGGAATGGTATTCCTCAGCTGGCTCTTCTGCCACTTCCTCTACAAGAAGGGTATTTTCTTCAGAATCTAGAAACTGTACCGCAGTCCCAAACCAGGAATCAT
>JAKSJK010000029.1 GCA_024398095.1 Bacteroidales bacterium | reverse complement strand
GCCTTTGCGCCATAGCTGCCGGCAGAAGTCCACACGGTGCCATTCTTTGCATTGGCGACATCAACATTGTTGATCTCCCATGCGCCGAGACCTGCCGCGCTGGTGAAGGTCTCCTCGTAAGGAAGCGGATAAGCGGCGAGACCGCTCTTCTGGCTGACCTCGACGGTGATGGTTGAGGTGCCTGAAGTGAAGTCGATGGTACCGAGGCGGACATCCTCCTCGTTAGGAAGAATGCGGATGTTGACAACGGTAGTGTCACTGTCACCCTTTGCAGCAGCCTTCTTGAGGCCCATGCTTGAGATGAGAGCCCAGTCGACAGAAGGGGCGATCTGAAGGTTTGAAGTCTTGCTGATCACATCGACAGCGACAGTTGCGCCCTCGGCAGGAACATCTGTGAGAACCTCCGGATTCACAACCTTGCAGAGAGACTTGACAACCTTGATCACGTCAACGTCAACGAGCTCGACAGTTCCGTTGTAGGTGGTCTTAGGGCCCTCGACGGTAACCTCGTCACCGACCTCGATGCCGAGCTTGATGAGAGCTGCCTGCTTGGTCTTGCCCTCATACTTGGTACCGTAGATATAGACACCGTCACCTGATACGCTGCCATCGTTGATGTACCAGTTGCCATAGGTAGCGGTCTCTGAGATCTTGGTAACCTTGCCGGACACACGGTAGGTCTTGCTGTCAGGACCTGCCATGATTTCGGCGCAGGAAGCGTTGGAAACGGTAGCGATACCCTGGATCACATTGAGAAGCTGGACCTGGTCACCGCACTTGATCTTAACCTCGGCAACATTGTTTGAAGCAGTAGCCGCAGAAGAGAAGGTAACGACTGTTTCGCCAGCCTGGCCATTCATAGGTGACACAGTAAGCCATCCACCGGCAGTTACCTTGGTCTTGTCGTCCTTGTCGTAAGTTTTCCAATCCAGAATCTCCCATGCATCCTTTGCGGTGACGGTGATCTTCTGGCTCATGGTCTCTTTTGCCTCTACCTGCTCGGCGGTGCCGACAGGAATTGCAACATATGAAGAGCTTACCTGTACCTGATCGAGGTAGATAGGCTGTTCCTTCTGGCAACTAACAGCCAGAGCGAGTACTGCGACAGCCGCAGCGAAGATGTTTCTTGTTTTCATATTGTTCTGGCGTTTTTATTAGTTAAACATATACTTGATACCGACTGATGCATACCAGCACTGACCGATTGCGTGGTTGAGCACGAAGGTCTGGGTGCTGCCTGAAATGCCCTTAGGGGTAGAGAAGGTTGCATAGCCGTCTGCGTCTACACCCTCGTACTTGAGGATGCGGAAGTCGTCACCGATATCACTGGTGTTGATAATCTTGGAAACGCCCCAGCTAGAGTGAAGCATGTTGAGCGCATTCTTGAGGTCGACGCTGAGCTGGAGAGTGTTGACAGACTTGCCGATGCGTACCTTGAAGTCGTGCTTGTAGCTCATATCCACACGGTGTACCCATGGAGAATAGAAGCTGTAGCCTTCAGCATACTCGCCCTGGTGATTGCGCAGGTATGGAGTTGCATGAACGTATGACATGAAGCGGTCGCGGTCATTGTCGGACACGAAGCGGAACTCCTTGTTTGCCACCTGGGCGTCGGTAGGAATGTAGAGGGCGTCATAGTTGTAGCCGTCGCCATTCATATCGTTGGTGAGCATTGCGGAGTAGTTGTAACCGCCTCTCCAGGTCTCGTAGAAGATGGTGAACATGTCACCGCACTTGTTGCTGAGAGTTGCGGATGCAATGATACGGTCAGGAGTTACGTACTGTGAGTTGTGGAGGGCGATGTTGTTAGGACCCTGCACGGTAGGTACGTAGGTGAATGCGGACTCAGCTGCTGAGCCTGGCATACCGGTAACCTCCTTGCTTACAGTGTGGGTGTAGGATGCGGTGAGCATGAGGCCGTCGATAGGACGCATCTTCGCAGATACCACTGCAGACCAGCCATAACCCTTGTGGGTGTTCTCGAGGACGAATGCCTTGGTCTGGCTGCGGAAGCCTGTAGGATAGATAGGACGGTTGTCCACACCGTTGAAGCGTGCGAAACCGCCTACTGAAGGAATTGACCAGTCTGAGATAGAAGCTGCATTGACAGTCTTGTTGAAGATACCCTCAACAGAAGCGCTGAATGGGAAGCTGGTAGGGAAAGAGTAGTCCAGAGCGAGGGAGGTCTTCCATACCTGAGGCATCTTGAACTTAGGATCCACAGCACTGATTGAAGAAGGAACGGTACCGTCCTCCGGCTTGATGGTAGAAGGATATCCGAGGCCATGGAGCTTGTCCAGGAGAGCCTGGGTGGTAGCCTTGCCGCTGCCATTGGTTACGAGGCCGCCGGCGAACTGGCTCATATCGATGACCTTGCTGCCATCCTCCCTGGTAACGGTTGCACCGGTGTACCAAGGGAGCTTGGTCTTGCCGTCCTTGTCCACAACAACAGTGTTGCCGTTGATCTGGGCCTGGTACTGAACCATACCTGAGTTGGTAGGCATATTGGTGAAGAACACGAGAGGGAGACGGCCCTGGAAGAGGCCTGAACCACCGCGGAGCTTGAGAGACTTGTCACCGAGGACATCCCAGTTGAAGCCCACACGTGGAGAGAAGCCTACCTGTGCTGAAGGCCACTTGCCGGTGTCGATGTGGCGTCCGCCAGGATACTCGATATCGTAGATGGCCTTGTTGGTCATAAGGTCGCTGTTATCGAAGAAAAGGCCGTCGATGCGGAGACCGTAGGTAAGCTTGAAGCGGTCGGTTGCCTGCCACTCGTCCTGTGCATAGAGGTGGAGCTGATGGAACTGAACGCGGGCTGCAGGGTTCTTCTCACCGTCATAACCATAGGTAAGGCAGACTACCTCAGGAGCCGCACCGTTGATGAAATCATCCATGGTGTTGTAGCGATAGTAACCGGTACCGTTACGCATGTAGGCGTTGTCAGCCATCTGGTACTCGTAGCCTACGCCGCCGGTAACCTTGTGGTTGCCTGCGTACCAGGTGAGGTCATCCTTGAGGTTGAAGTGGGTGTTGTGTACGGCGTTGTTCCAGGTGAAGAGCTCATAGCCGAGAGCCATGTACATCTGGCCGTCACCGTCGAGGATATCGATGAATGGGAACTCGGCAGAGTTGGTGCCACGGATATCGTCGCTCTTGGTGAAGGTTGCGAGGAGCTGGTTGTTCAGAGTGTTGCTAAGGCGGCTGTTGAGGTCGAGAGAAACAGAGTGAACAAGGTTCTGCATGCTGTACATCGCATTTGCGAATGACATTGCATACTGTGAGGTACGTCCGCCGGAAGTACGGGTGCCACCGTCCATTGAAGAGGCGTTAGGCGAGTTCCATACATTGTTGAGAGTGTAGTTGTAGCGGAGTGCGAGACGGTGTGCGTCGGTGATGTTCCAGTCAAGTCGTGCGATGATCTTCATGTTGTTCTCATCTGCAGGGAAGGCTGTCCATGAACCGGTGTCGTAGCCGTATTTGTCTTTTACATGGTTAGAAACGGTCTCGAGGTCGGCAAGAGTAGTACGTGAGACGTAGGCATTGGAGTTTGCAACGCCGTCTACTGAGCCTCTCCAGCGGTTCGCAACGGTAGGAGTCTTCGCGAACTCCGCGTTGAGGAAGAAGAAGAGCTTGTTCTTGATGATCGGGCCACCGAAAGTGAAACCGTAGGTGGTGCGGCGGTCCTTCTCACGTGCTGAAGGAATCTGCTCACGGGCAATTGCGTCACCACGGAGGTTGTCATTCTTGTGGTAGAGGTAGGCAGAACCCTTGAAGGTGTTGGTACCTGACTTGGTAATCGCGTTCACACCACCACCGATGAAGCCGGTCTGACGGACATCGTAAGGAGAGATAACGACCTGGAGTTCCTCGATAGCCTCGATGGAGATAGGGCTGCCGCCGCCAGGGAGGTTGGAAGAAAGACCGAAGTTGTTGTTGAAGTTCGCACCGTCGACAGTGAAGTTGGCGGTACGTCCGTCAGCGCCTGCGAAGCTCATGCCGTTGCCGCCGTAAGGTGAAAGGCGGGTAACGTCGGTGATGCTTCTGCTGACAGTAGGCAGAGCATTGATCTGTACAGCCGAGATATTGGTGGCTGCACCGGTCTGTTCTACAGGAAGCTTGGATGCTGCCTGGGAGATCACAATCGCCTCGGAAAGCATCTCGGAGTCTTCCTGGAGGGTTGCGTTGAGATTGAACACCTCCGCGAGGGCGAGGGTGACATCTGTGTACTGCACGGTCTGGTAGCCAAGGCAGGCAACCTCTACGGTATATGGGCCGCCGGCGCGCATACCGTTGATGTTGTAACGACCCTCGGCATTAGCCACAGCATAGTACTGTGTACCGGACTCGGCGTGAACGGCAACGACGGTAGCACCGACGACAGGATCGCCGGCAGCATCCACGACCTTACCGCTCATGGAAGAGGTTGTCATCTGCGCAAAAGCAGAGACTCCCACAAACATTGCTGCGAGTGCAGCGAGCAGAAACTTGATGGTCTGTTTCATAAATGTTTTTTTGTTGTTAATATGTTGAAAACTATTTTCAATTTTCGGGGGCGAATATAGTGACAATTTTGCAGTTATCAAAAACTTGCGTATATTTGCAGCATCAAAAAAAATGTGGAAGGATTTGCTTGCTTGCAACCACACTAAAAAATGCTAAAATGGAAGTTTTTGTGTTTTGGTGTACTCCGCATTTTTCTGAATGCCGGAGTTTTTTGTTTTAACAACCATATAGAAAATGAAATATCTATTCACTTCCGAATCGGTGTCTGAAGGACACCCGGACAAAGTCTCAGACCAGATCTCTGACGCTGTCCTTGATGAATTCCTCCGTCAGGATCCTGACGCGAAGGTCGCTTGCGAGACATTCTGCACCACAGGTCTCGTAGTCATTGGCGGTGAGGTGCACAGCACTGGATATGTCGACATCCAGAAGACAACCCGCGAAGTCATCCGCAAGATCGGCTACACCAAGGCCGAATACCAGTTTGACGCAGACAGCTGCGGAATCCTCTCCGCAATCCACGAGCAGAGTTCCGACATCAACCAGGGTGTTACACGCGCCCAGGCGGCCGAAATCACCAACGACGAGGCCGACAAGCAGGGCGCCGGCGACCAGGGCATGATGTTCGGTTACGCCTGCTGCGACACCGAGGAATATATGCCTCTGCCTCTCTTCCTCGCCCACAAGGCGCTCGTTATCCTCGCGAGGATACGCCGCGAAGGCAAGGTCATGACCTACCTCCGTCCGGACGCAAAGAGTCAGTTCACCATCGAATATGACGACACCGACAACAAGCCGGTACGCGTACACACCATCGTAATCTCCACCCAGCACGACGAATTCGACGAAGAAAAAGCCATGCAGGATAAGATACGCGAGGATGTACAGAAGTATCTCCTCCCTGAACTCATCTCGGAACTTCCGGCCCAGACCGCAGAGCTTTTCAAAGATGACTACATCCTCCATGTGAACCCTACCGGAAAGTTCGTCATTGGCGGCCCTCACGGCGACACCGGTCTTACCGGCCGCAAGATCATCGTGGACACCTACGGCGGCAAGGGCGCACACGGCGGCGGAGCATTCAGCGGCAAGGACCCTTCCAAGGTGGACCGCTCGGCAGCGTACGCAGCTCGTTACATCGCCAAGAATATGGTGGCAGCAGGCGTAGCAGGCGAGATGCTCGTACAGCTTTCATACGCAATCGGCGTGGCAAAGCCTGTCAGCATCTATGTCAACACCTACGGCACCTCGAAGTTCGCAGACGCGTTCATCGCAGAGCAGGTTGGAAAGATCTTCGACCTCAGGCCGGCCAAGATCGTGGAGAAGTTCGGTCTCCGCAACCCTATCTACCTCCCAACCGCGGCATATGGCCATGTGGGCCGCAAGCCGTATACTGAAAAAGTAAGCCTCATCCGCAACGGAGAGGCTGTAGAAAAAGAAATCCAGTTCTTCGGATGGGAGCTTCTCGACAGCGTGGACGCAGTCAAGAAGGCATTCGGACTCTAACGGCGTCCGCGTTCATAGCGGTTGAAACCTATATTCCAACCGACACCGAAACTTATGTTCCAGCATAGTCCCGCACTGTGCTGGAATTCATTTTTGGAGATAATCTTGCCCTCCGGAATATATACCGGACGTACCGGATAATCCTCGTAGTGTTCGTCGGGCAGGATGGTTTCTCTTACTGTCTCCCAATAAGTCATCCGGTTAGGGAGAGCATTCAGTTCCGCTTCCAGCGAAAAATAGAAATGATTGCGGATGGTATATGTCAGCTGCAGGCTGGCCTGACACATCAGGCTGCGGCCATCCGCCATGAACAGGCCGACAAATTCCGGTCGTTTGCCGTGGTCGTTCCTGTCTACCCTGTATAGATTACTGCCATGCGACTCCAGGAGCAGGGCGCAACCCAGTCCCACCCTGGGTCTCAGGCTCCATTGGCCGAAATCATAACGATATGCCGCGCCAGCCACCAGCGATGCGCTGAACAGGTCTGCAAAATCCCAATAGCTTCTTCCGCTGAAATAGGAATAGCGGCTATCATTGACAGATGCATACTTACGGGTATATAAGCCCTTATCCTCCATATCCGTGCCGCCCAGGGCTCCTGAAGCATACACGCCCCAGTGGTCGCCTGGATAGAAAGTGTAACGGATGGCCCAGTTGCTGCCGTCCCCCATGCAAAGAACACTGCCCTCCGAGCCCGGGATACGGAAAAACCGGCCGGCATAGCCGCCCTTGAGGTCAAGAGCGTGTCCATAGGCGTACTCTTGCTGAGCCTTGGACGTGAAACCGAATGCCAATAAGGCAATGACTGCAAATAAAATCTTTTTCATATTGCTAAACTTGAACCCAGTGGATGCGGATGCCCCTTCTCTCCATGCCTCGGAACCAGGTCATCTGCCTCTTGGCAAACTGATGGATGGCCGTGGCGAGTTTGAGACGCATCTGCTCGTAACTGCAGTTACCGATCAAATAGTTAGTGACAAATTTATATTCCAGACCATAGTAGATCAGGTCTTCAGCCTTCACAGCCGGTCCGAAGCGGCCTTCCATAAGTCCTTTTATCTCCTCGACCATACCTTCTTCCAGACGGGCATCGAGCCTTCTGTCTATGCGTTCGTTGCGCACTTCCCTGCTCACGAGGGTACCGATATAGAAAGTGTTCTTCGGCAGGAAGGCGCTCCTGTTCACGGGGTGCTCCGCCTCGTAGATAGCAATTTCCAACGCACGTATCAGACGCTTGCGGGTGTCATAATCAGTGCTGTTGTGAAGCGGCTTCAGGGAGGCCAGGCGGGCTATCAGTTTCTCGTCGTCGAACTGCTCCAGTTCGGCGCGCAGCTGCGGATTCGGGGGGACATCAGGCAGGTTGTAGCCACAAGTCGCTGCCTCTATATACAGACCCGAGCCACCGCACAGAAGCGGTATGCGCCCCCTCTCCACAATGTCTTTGTATGCAGCTTCGAAGTCGTGCTGATAGCGATAGATGTCGTATTTCTCCCCTGCATCGACGATGTCTATGAGGTGGTACGGAATCTCGCAATATTCGTCCAGATCCTTGCCCGTGCCTATAGTCATGCCCCTGTAGACCTGGCGGCTGTCAGCACTGATTATCTCGACATTGCCAAGTTCCCGGGCCAACTGCACCGCGTATCTTGTCTTGCCGGAGGCCGTCGGGCCCAATACGCAGACAAGATCTATCTCCCCGTTCAGATACGAGCGGCGCAGAGCCTCAACGTCTATGGTCTCAGGCTCCGGAAGTTCCGCAGGGGCGGGCGGTATGATAATCTGGCGTTTCATATCCACACAAAGGTAATATTTTTTATCTTTGCACGTAGATATAGTCATGAAACCGAAAAGCAAGGTAGAAATAAAGAACCGCAGGGCGTCGTTCGACTTCGAATTCCTGGAGACCTTCCAGGCGGGCATCGTATTGACCGGTTCAGAGATCAAGGCCATCCGCGCCGGCAAGGCTTCGCTGGTGGACAGCTTCTGCTACTTCTCCGGCAACGAACTCTATGTCAAGAACATGCATGTGGCTGAGCACTACTGGGCAAGCGCCTGGGGCCGCATCGATCCAAAACGTGACCGCAAACTGCTGCTCAACCGCAAGGAACTGAACAAACTCCAGAGGGCTGTCAAGGAAAAAGGCCTTACGATCACCGCCGTGAAGCTCTACATCGCCGACAACGGCTACGCCAAGTTGCTCATCGCACTGGCCCGAGGCAAGAAAGAGTACGACAAGAGGGCTTCGATAAAAGAGAAAGACCTGAAACGCGAAATGGACAGGATGTAAAAAATGGACAGGGTTTCATCCTGTCCATTTTCTTTATATCTGCACCACGAATGCGTGATGGTCCTCGTCCTTCCACCTGTCCTCATCCCACTCGGGGCTGATGTAATCCCCTTCATGATCCAGGACGAAAGCCAGGTATGTGATGTCGTAGCCCTGTGCGAGGAAATGCTTCTCATAGAAGGTCTGCACCTCGAAGAGTGAGCTGACCTCCTGGGCGGAAAGATGCTCTCCGAGGGCCTCCGGAGCCGTATTGTAGAGGTCGGTAGTCCTCGCAAGTATCTTCAGGCCGTTCCTCTGGGCGATGGCGTAAGAATACTCGTGCAGGTAGCGGCTGTCGGTCTTGAGATTGATTATGCCACCCTCTTTTACGAACTCGCGGTAGCGGCTCAGGAACAGCGGCGAGGTAAGCCTCTTCTTCTCCCTGCCTATCTGCGGATCGGAGAAGGTCAGCCAGATCTGGGACACCTCTCCTGGTGCGAACAGCGAGGTAATGAACTCGATCCTGGTGCGCAGGAAGCCCACATTGGTCATTCCGGCTTGGGTGGCCATCTTGGCACCTGTCCACAAACGGGCACCCTTGATGTCCACGCCGATATAGTTTACATCAGGATTACGCTTTGCCAGATCAACCGTATACTCACCCTTTCCGCAGCCAAGCTCCAAAACTATCGGTTTGTCGTTATGGAAGAAATCGCTCGCCCAATGGCCCTTAAGCGGATGATCCACCCCGAAAACCTCTGCCGTGGACGGCTGCACGAGACAACTGAAAGTTTCGTTCTCCGCAAACTTCCTAAGCTTTCCGTGGCCCATTGTCTCCGCCCCTGTTATTGCCGCCTCTTCCCTTGCGGCGATGGTTGTTCTTCTTTTTCTTGCGTGCCTCGTCGAAGCGGGTGATGCTGTCGTCACCCACGGCGGAAACGAACTCCGGTGCGGCAGGTGCCACATCCTTCTGGAGGGATTCCGGCTTCTGACCGTTGCGGTTCATCATGATGATTTCACGCACTTCCCAAGCCTCGAGAGGATAGAGATTTGCCAGAGAGCCCTTATCGTAGGAGAAGTACATGACCTCCTTGAGTATGTCTGTCTTCATGAGGAACGCCTGGCCATCCTGGAACTCCAGCGGCTGGGAAACCTTAGGGATGCGCGTCTGGGCATCAAGATATACTGCGGTCTCGTAATTGAGACAGCACTTTAGCTTGCCGCACTGTCCGGCGAGTTTCTGAGGGTTCAGGGACAGATCCTGGATGCGTGCAGCCGAAGTCGTGATGGACTGGAAGGTCGAAATGTAGTTCGAGCAGCAGAGCTCACGTCCACAGACGCCCAAACCACCGATCAGACCCGCTTCCTGGCGCGCTCCGATCTGCTTCATCTCGATACGGATGCGGAACTCCTCGGCAAAGACCTTGATGAGCTGGCGGAAGTCCACACGGCCGTCAGCGATGTAGTAGAATATGGCCTTGGTACCATCTCCCTGGAACTCCACATCGCCTATTTTCATCTCCAGACCGAGTTCAGCGGCAATCTGGCGGGAACGGATCATCACCTCATGCTCGCGGCCGATGGCCTCCTGCCACTTCTCGATATCGAAAAGCTTGGCTTTGCGGTAGATCTTCCTGATGTCAGGACTGTCGGGAGCGATCCTCTTGGTCTTCATCTGGTGGCCCACTACCGGTCCCTCAAGTGTCACAATACCCACATCATGGCCGGTATTGGCCTCAACAATGACGATATCGCCGGTCTTGACAGTCTGACCAGAAGCATTCACATATATGCCCTTTCGGGTGTTCTTGAAACGCACCTCGAAAAGATCCTTGTACTGTTCCTGGCCGACTCCCTTGAGCCAGTCATACACCTCGAGCTTGCAGCAACCCTGGCGATAATTGCACTCGGCCTCGCCCTGGTCGTTGCGCTCCACCGTGCAGCCACGGGAACAGTCAAACTTCTTATTCTCTATACTATTATCCATCATATACTTAAAAACAGCCTGTCAACCAGATCGCAGAACAAGATCTTCTGGCTCACATTCCTCTCAAGCAACATTACGGCGTTATCCACCAGATCAAGCGCCTTGCGGCTGAGCTGGCGCGGACAGCGCTTTGCCAGGGAAGCGAAGAGATCCCGCTCATACTCAGATACATAGGCAATCTGAGGCAGGCCCTGCTGAATCATGAATATCTTACGAAAACAGTCGGTCATGAATGCGCACCACGCCTTCTGTCTTTCTCTTGTATCAATGGAAGCCATCGCCTCACCGCACTCCAGAGCTGCCTGGAGATCGCGGTCCAGCAATGCGTTCATAAGGTCGGAGAACAGGTCCAGACTGGACTGGTTCGCGCTGTTGTCACGGAGAGCGGAAAGTGCAACCCCGAGACTGCCGCCGCTGATGCCCGCCTGGGCATATGCCTCGTCCTGTTCAACCTCGTAGTCCTCTACCAATATCCCGGCCAGTTCTTCCTTGTCCTGAGGCAGCACACGCAGGCTCTGGCAACGCGAGAAAATAGTCTGCAGCACCTTGTCAGGATTGTGCGTGATAAAGAGGAACAGAGTCTTCTCAGGCGGTTCCTCCACAACCTTGAGGAGCTTGTTCGCTGTCTGTATGTTCATCTTTTCCGGCTGGAAGAAGACCACCGCCTTCCATCCGTCTTCCACCGCAGTAAGCGACAACTTGTCCAGAATAGACTTGGCCTCAGCCACATTCACATCACAGACCTTGTTCTCTATCCCGAATGCCAGAGACATGTCCGCCTCGAGGAAATACGGGTTGGACAGCGCCAGTTCCCTGAATTCCTTTGCGTAGACATCGGATGTGATGTCCTTGGCCGCCAGTTTGCCGGACTTGCTGCCGGCATTGGTAGGAAATACGAAATGGGTGTCCGGATGAATCAGTTTCCGGTATTTGTTGCAGGAAGGGCACTCTCCGCAGGAATCCCCGTCATGCCTGTCCGGGCATGCCAGGTACTGCAGGAAAGCCATGATGAGAGGAAAGGCGCCGCAGCCCTCGTTCTCGTAGAACAAGGTTGCATGAGGGATGCGTCCGCTGTCGGCCATAGCCACCAGCACCTTCTTCACATCCTCGTGTCCCTTTATCTCACAGAATCTCATATCTTCCTGTCTCCCACATAGTTGACCACCCTGGCGAGCAGACGTTTCTCTTCGCTGTCACCCAGAATCTCCAGAGTCGCGACAGCCTCGTCAATGAAGGCTTCCAACTTCTGCTGGGCGTAGGCGATGCCGCCGTTCTCATGCACGAATGCACATATCTCCCCGCGAGCCTCAGGATTGGAAGCGATGTTGCGGACCAGTTCCCTCACCCTCGCCTCTTCTGCAGTTCCGGCATTCGCAAAAGCGCCTATCAGAGGCATCGTTATCTTGCTTTCCAAAATGTCGGCACCCACCGGTTTGCCCACATTCATGTCGAGCGAATAGTCGAAAATATCGTCTCTGATCTGAAAGGCCAGACCGAGACTTACGGCGATCTTGCGCACCGCCTCGCGCACATCATCCGAGACGCCGGCCGAGATGGCCGCAGACACTGCTGAAGCCTCGAAGAGCGAAGCCGTCTTGCTATAGATGATACGGAGATAGTCTTCTTCGGTCGTGTCGCACGAATCAGCCTTCTGCAACTGCAGCATCTCACCTTCTGCAAGGTCGCTCAGAGTCTTGGCGAAGATACGGATGACCTCATTCGAGGAATGTTCTGCGTCCAGGATGCAGCCCATGGCCTTGACCAGCCAGAAATCGCCTACCAGCACCGAGGCGGAAGGGCCCATCAGGGAATTGATGGTCGGCTTGCCGCGCCTGGTGTCGCTCTCATCTGCCACATCATCGTGCAGCAGGGTTGCATTGTGCAGAAGTTCCGCAGCAGCGGCATATTTGTATGTGTCCCCGTTCACCTGCCCACAGGCACGGGCCACCAGAAGTGAAAGAACGGGCCTGAGCTGCTTGCCGGAATTGGCAAGTATGGCGGCATTCACCTTGTTCAAAAGGTCGATGTCGCTGCCGAGCGCAGAAGACAGAATCTCCTGCACCCTGGTCCAGTCGGATCCAAGCCATTCTTTTACTTCGTTCAGATTCATCTAGAAAAGGAATGCCAGCGAAAGGGTTACACAACGGTAGCTGCCTGAAGGCGCCGTTTCAGAAGCCTTCATATACTGGTTCAGGTCCCAGTTGTAGCGGGCGGAAATCTGGAGTTTCCACACATCGAGACCGCCTCCGACACCCACACCGTACTCCAGGCGGTTGAGCATCTCCTTGTCAATCTTGCTGTTGACTGCGACGCCGACCATTGGAGCAACTTCGAGGTAAGGCCTGAAAAGGATAAGATCCGGTCCCCACTGGATGCCGACAGGCATTTCAAGATAGCCGGTAGTGAGGTTCTCGACCTTTGCATCCTTGCAGTGATACATCAGGGATGGCTGGATAGCGAAGCCATGAGGCAGTCTGGCCTGCATGGTCACACCCGCATGGTAACGGGTGGCATTCTTCGGCTTTGCATCCTCGAGGGTTACCTCCCTGATATTGGTAATGGTACTGGAAGTCATTCCGACAACCGGGCCGAAATGCAGCTGAGCCTTAGCACAAAGGCAGAACAGCATCGCGGCTGCAATCACGATAATTCTTTTCATACTAGAGAAGTTTGACCAGTTTCTCAGTCAGGACCTCCTTTGGAACGAGTCCGACTGAAAGATCCACAGCCTGACCGTTCTTGAAGAAATACACGGCAGGAATGCTTCTGATGCCGAGCTGTGACGGAACATCCATGTTCTCATCCACATTGCACTTTGCCACGACGGCTCTGCCGTCATATTCGCCGGCGATCTCCTCCACAACAGGTCCGAGCATGCGGCATGGCTGGCACCACGGTGCCCAGAAATCCACCATTACAGGCTTGTCGGTTGCAAGAAGAGCGCTGAACTCAGAGTCGTTTACAGATTTCATGGTTTAGAATATTATTGCAAGGTTTACACGGAAACCGGTGAAGTTGTTGCCCTTGAAGATCTCGCTGATCTTCACATTGTTCTTGCCTTCTTCGGTGGTGATGCTGCCAAGGCTCTTGAACATTTCAGCCGAAACCTGGAAAGCGAAAGCCTTCACACCCAGGCCCACGGAAGCACCATACTGGAAACGGTTGAAGTTATTCCAGTCAAAGGTCTCGCGGGTACCTTCCTTCGGATCGATGACATTGCCCCTGAAGTCCTTGGAGATGGCATAGCCGATGAAAGGGCTGGCCTGGAGGAACACGCGGACATTGTCGTCACAGAACTTAGGTCCCCACTGAATATTGAGCGGAACCATGATGGAGGCGATGCCCTGGGTGCGCGGATTGTCGTCTTTGTCCGTGTACTTCTTATCGAGCGAGCCATTCAGGTTGAACAAAATGTCCGGTTCAACGGAAAACCACAGAGGAAGATCGAACTGGAGGGCCACACCGGCCTGGTAGCCGAGGTTGTCCTTGAAACTGTTGCCGCTGTCAAGGCCTCCCTTGAGATCGAGGGTGGTCATATTGACGCCGGCCTTCACACCGAAGTGGAAGAGCTTCTGCTGGGCGCCTGCAGCAGCTGAAAATGCGAGGCAGAGGACTGCCACTGATATGAATCGTGCGATTGTTTTCATAATAAGTCAAAATAATAAGCCAATCGCAAATATAGCAAATATTTGCGATTGGCGTGTAAAAAGGATATAATCCTTTATCCTAGCAGCAACGCTCGATGTTCCAGACAAAGGCACGCATTCCCAGTTCGGGAGATGCCTCGTCCTTGGCCTTCACACCTTCCAGGATTCCATCGACCTTCTCATCTGGTACGACGGCCAGGATGGCGTTGTTCATGGTCGGCCATGCGTGGGAACCCTCGTGAGGCTCTCCATCCACACCGCCACGGCCCATTATCTCGTTCCACATCGTGTAGCCCCTGCACTCATTTTTTTCGAGCAACTCCACCAGTTCGGTGTAGTAGGCCTGGTTATATGAAATGAATATCGCTTTCATGGTCATCTGTTTTATTCAGCGGCAAGCTTTGCCTGTTTTTTTGCCTCGCGGCGCGCCTTGCGCTTCTCCCTGGCCTGCTCAACCCAGCAGTATGCCACAGGAATCACGACAAGGGTGACGAGAGTAGAGATGGAAAGACCCCATGCCACGGTGATACCGAGGCCGCGCCACATTTCGGAACCCTCTCCCCTGCCGAGGGCCATAGGGAGCATACCGAGTACGGTGGTGAGGGTGGTCATGAGGATAGGGCGCAGACGGCTGCGGGCTGCAGTCACAACTGCATCTGCCACAGACATGCCCCTCTCACGCATGAGGATGGTGTAGTCGATGAGCACGATACCGTTCTTCACAACTATACCCATCAGGATTATGATACCGATCATCGCCATCACACCCAGAGGGGTGTTGGTTGCCCAGCAGCCGAGAAGCACACCGGTGAGCGCGAACGGAATGGAGAACATGATCACGAGAGGGCCCATGAAGGACTCGAACTGGGAGGCCATCACCATGTACACGAGTATGATGATGAGGATGAGGAGGGTGATGAGGTCCTTGAAGATATCCTTCTGGTTCTCATAATCACCTGCAATAACCACATCGATCTCGGATGGAATGTCGGTGTCGGCAATCACCTTCTGGGCGGCAGCGACACCGTCGGAAAGGGCGGAGCCGTTAGCCATCACGCAGGTCACCTTGACCATACGCTCACGGTTCTTGCGGACGATGTCAGGAGGCGTTGAAGACTCGACGACGGTGCCGAGGTCCTTTACCTTGACGCCCTGGCCCATATTGTTGTAGATCACGATGTTCTCAATGTCCTCGATGCCGGTACGATACTCTTTGGCATACCTGACCCTGATGTTGTATTCGTCACCGTCCTCACGGAAGAATGACATCACGGAACCGCTGATGCAGGAGCTAACATAAGAGGCCGCCGTAGTAGAGGTTATGCCGTTGATAGCCAATTTGGTACGATCGAAGTCAACCTTGTATTCAGGGGTGTATTCGTCACGGCTGACGAAAGCCTCCGAGAAGCAGGCCTGCTTGCGGAGTTTCACAGCCAGTTCGTTCATCACGCGGTCGGTAGTCTCGAAGGAGTTGCCGTAGATTTCAATTGCGACGCTGGACTGTCCGCCCATGCCGCCCTGACCCTCGGTAACCTGGAACTTCTTTATCTGAGGCATGGCTGCGAGATTCCTTCTCAGAAGGTCGGCAATCTCGCCGGCAGAACGCTTGCGGTTCTCCATGCTGCCTATGTTGATATTGTAAGAAATCACATGGGTACCATTGTTCTGCATGGATGCGTATGAGTTCTTGGAGTCAGCCTGGCCGAAGCTGTAGCTGAGGGTCTCGATCTCTGGAACATTCTCCTTGATCATGTCGTAGACACCTGCCGCGAACTCTCTGGTAACGCTCTGTTCCGTACCGACAGGAAGCTGGATGGAAATGGAAAGACGTCCCATATCCTGCTTAGGCATGTACTCGGTCTTGAGGCCCGGGCCGAAGCCGACGAGCGAAGCAACGAAGATCACCACTGCTGCCAGCAGGGTAATCGCCTTGTGCTTCACAGTCCAGCTGATGATCTTCGCGTAACCTGCAGAAATCCAGTCGAGGAACTTGTTTACACCACCGAAGAAGAAGTTATATACCTTGCCGTGTACGACACCCTTGCGGAGCATCCTCGAGCAGAGCATAGGCACGAGTGTCAACGCACCTGCGGTAGACACGATCATGATGATGCTGACGATGAAGCCGAGCTGGCGGAAGAGGATACCGGCCATACCCTTGATCATGGTCAGAGGGAGGAACACGGCCAGCATGGTAAGGGTGGACGCGATTACGGAAATACCAACCTCACCGGTAGCATGTACAGCAGCCTCACGAGGGCTCTCACCTTTCTCGATATGCGTCGTGACATTCTCGAGCACCACTATGGCATCGTCGACGACCATACCGATCGCAATGGAAAGCGCCGACATCGAAATGATGTTCAAGGTATTGCCGGTTGCGAAGAGGTAGACGATCGAAGCCAGCAGGGCGATAGGAATCGCAAGCACGATGATGAATGTTGCCCTCCAGCGGCCCAGGAAGAGGAATACCACGAGCATGACCACGAGGAAGGTGATCAGGATGGTCTCCTTGAGGGAGCCGATGGTGTTGATGATGCTTCGAGAGCTGTCGACAACCGGAGTGATCTTGATGTCTGAAGGCAGGGTAGGCTCGATGACCTTGAGCTGCTTCTTCACCTGGCGGATCACATCCACGGTGTTGGCACCGGACTGCTTCTGGATGATGATGGAGGCACCCTGAACGCCGTTAGTGTAAGATTCCTGGTAGCGCTCCTCGACAGTATCCCTGACGGTAGCCACGTCACGCAGGTAGACTGCCATTCCATTGGAATAGCCGACCACCACATCAAGCATCTCGTCGGCGCTCTCGAACTCCTTCTCCACGCGGAGGGTATAGGTGTTGGAACCGATATCGATGGAACCGCTAGGCACATTCCTGTTCTCGGCAGCGAGGGTCTGGGAGATACCTGCGACAGTAAGGCGGTAAGCCTCCAGCTTCACAGGGTCGCAATAGACCTGGATCTCGCGCTTAGGCGCACCGGCGATGGATACGGTACCCACACCGGACACACGGGCAAGCGGAGTCGACACCTTGTCCTCAAGTATCTTGTCGATGGCATTGAGAGACTGGTTCGCCGTAGCCGCCATGATCATGATAGGCATGTCGTCCGCGCTGAACTTGAAGATCACCGGCACGGTAGCGCCGTCCGGCAGATAAGAGTTCACGGCGTCCAGCTTGTCGCGGACGTTGTTGGTAGCCTCCTCGATGTCGACACCCTCCCTGAACTCGAGCGCGATCACGCAGGTGTTCTCCTTGGAAGTAGAAGTAATGTTCTTAAGGTCGCTGACACCGTTGAGGCTGTTCTCGAGCACCTTGGAAAGGTTGGTCTCGACATCCTCGGCAGACGCTCCCTGGTAGGACGACAGCACCATGATGTAGTTGGAGTCGAACTTAGGGAAGTTGTCGATGGATATGTTCATCAGCGAGAATATACCGAAGATGGCGAAGGCCGTAAAGATAAGGGCCGTCGTCACCGGGTTATTCACCGCTTTTCTGTAAATGCTCATTTTTCTTTCCTCCTGGATTATTCAACCACTTCAACCTCGATTCCGTCACGGATGCGGAGATGTCCGTCGATGACAACCTTGTCGCCGTCATTCACGCCCTCGAGCACCTCGTACTCATTGTCCATCCTCACACCGAGGACAACCTTCCTGAAGCTGACGGTACCGTCCTCGTTGAGGACATAGACGAACTTGTCGCCTGCACCCTGCTGACGTACCACTGCCTTGTCCGGGATGATCACGCTATGGTTCTTGCCGAAGGTCACAACCACCTTTGCATACATGCCGGGACGGAGCTTGCGGTCGGTGTTAGGCACCTTCACCTCGACGGTGAAAGTATGTGTTGCAGCATCCATCACCGGATAGATCCTGTCGATGGTTCCCTTGAAGGTCTGGCCCGGGAGAGCCTCCACGGTAAGGCTTACGGCATCACCCTTCTTCACCTTGGTGTACTCAGACTCGGAGATGCCCACGAGGAGCTTCACCGGAGTGATCTGCTGTACGGTGTAGAGAGGCTGCTGCATGGAGTACATATCGCCTTTGTCATAGTTGCGGGCAGTTACCACACCTGAGATCGGAGTTCGGAGGATGGTGTTCTCCTTGAGGTTGTCATAGCTGGTCTTGCGCACATTGTAGGCCAGTTTCATCTGGTCGAGATCGGACTTGGAAACCGCACCGACCTCAAAGAGGCCCTGGATGCGTGCAAGTTCGGTCGAATCGTTCACGAGCTGGAGCTTCACCTGCTGGAGGTTCGCGATGTCCATCTCTGCAAGCACTTGGCCTGCGTGTACGAAATCACCGATCTCCACGCGGATCTTTTTGATGCGGGATGCACTCTGCGGAGCGATATTGTTGACCGCATACGCCTTAACTGTTGATGTGTAGGTTCCGGACTGGATCACATCACGCATGCCCACCTGGGCAACTGACACCTTGGGAGTAACTGCAACCACGGTATCAGCCGCAGCCTCAGGGGCCTTGTCATCCGATTTCTTGAATGAGCCGCAGGATGCAACCACTGCAACAAGCGCGGCAAAACCGAGAGTTCTGAAATAGCTTTTCATATCTTTTACTTATTATCTTCTTCGATGAAATCCGCTCCGAGCAGCTGCTCGAGCTGACATTTTGCAACCACGAAATTATACACTGCCTGACTCTTGGAGAGAGTAGTCTGGATGAGAGCCAGCTGGGCGTCGTTGAGGTCGGTGATGGTTGACTTGCCGAGCTCATAGGACTTGTTGACGATGTTGTAGCTGAGCTGGGCGCTCTCGAGTGCCGACTCGGCGGCGTAGTAGCTCTTCATGCTGGTCTCCATGGTGTTGAGATAGTTCTGGATCGCGATCTTGAGCTGACGCTCCGTGTCCGTGATCTGGAGATCCAGCTCTGCCTTCTGCACCTTCGCCTGCTTCACGTCATGGTAGCGCTTTCCGCCAGAGAAGATCGGAATGCTGAGCGAGAGGCCTACGAATGAATAAGGAGTCCACTTGTATTCACTGAACTTGAAGTCGTTGGTCATCGCGTTGTATGAGTAGTTGAACGCGAGGGACAAGGACGGGATATAGGCGAACTGGCGGAGCTTCACCGTGCGCGCGAGCTGCTCAGCCTGGAGGGCGAGCTGACGCATGGTAGTGCTCTTGTTCACGTCGAGAGTGTCATTCTGGTGCAGGTCGCGGAACATGGTCTCGGTGTAGTCGCTGAGGCTACCCTCGATGTCGATGTCCATGGTGAGGTCGATGCCGATCACAGCCTTGAGCTGCCACAGTGCGAGAACCACCTGGCTCTCTGCATTGAAGATATTAGGAATAGCGCTTGACACACTGGTCTTCGCACGGAGGTACTCCATCTCGGACGCCTTCTGGGCCTGGTACTTCTTCTCTATGCGGTCAAAATTCGCCACAGCATTATCGTAGACTTCCTTGTACACATTGAGTGCTTCCTTCGCGAGGAGTACCGCGAAGTAAGCCTGCTTGACCTGGGTAACCATATCGAGCTTGGACTGGCGCGCCTTCTCGACTGCAAGCTCCACTCCGACGCCGGAAATCTTAATGCTTTCCCACAGAGCTGCATTCACGACAGGCATGCCTGCAGTTATGCCGGCGCTCCAGGTATTCCAACGGCCGACTTCCATTCCGCCGTCATTCTTGCCCTTTTCCGAAGATTCGCCGCCACCGAGTCCAGGGAATCCGGAGCCGCCTTCACCTGCTTCTCCGCCTTCACCGGTACCGGCACCGCCGCCTGGGAACATGGAACTCATGTCGAAGTCCATATACATCACCTGTTTCTTGATAGTCCTCTGGAAAGAACCGCTAGCATCCACCTGAGGGAACAGGGATGCGTAAGTGCCTCTCTTGGCATACTTGGCTCTCTCTATCTCCATATCCGCCACCTTCACCGAAACATTCTCGCTGAGCGCAATCTCGAGAGCCTTTTCAAGTGAGATGACAACTGCAGAATCGGAGCTCTGCACCTCGTCGAGCAACTGCTCCGCAGCAGTCTTCTCTGGCTGAGGCTTGGCTCCGTTGCGGTACTGCGCAGATGCCCTGTTTCCTGCAAGGAAAAGGGCCGCAGATGCCATCAACACGCCTGTAATTCTATTCATATCCGTTTTATTAAAAAGTTCTTTTCAATATCGGTTCAAAGAACCGGAATTTCGGGACTGCAAATTTGCAACCAAATAATGTTTTAAACACTATGTATATTTGCCGATTTCAACACACTATTTGTCAAATCTGACACTTGTTGCTATATTTGCAGAGTATTGCTGCCAAAACTTGCATACAGTAGACGCATGAATCTTGAAAAAACTACAGGAATGCTGGTCGACACCGTGACAGAAAAGCAGATTGTCAGGTCCAGTCACATAGAAGGCAGGTACTGCTGTGCCGAAGTGGCAGGACCGGCATATATCGAGTTCACGGACAAGAACTCCAGAGAATGGCACTACCTGCTTCTAGTCAACAGAGGAGAGGTCACGCACGACGGCGATGCTGCGGACGATGTGCCGCTGACGAAGATCGGAGCCCGCAGCCTTCTGAGCATTTCCGTAAACACGAAAATCGACCGTCTCATCTATAGCAAGAACTTCCACGGCTACCTGGCCGGAGTCCGCGCGCGCATGATCCCGGAGATTTTCAGAAAGGAGAATTCCTTCCCTGCAATCATCCGCACCAATGTGCGTACCACCCTGACCTGCAAGGACATAGACCCAAAGAGGTTCAAAACCCTGAACCAAGATTTCGCCAAGATGATGGCAGCCTTGGACAACACGGACCACCACCTCCCGGAAGCTCTGCACTACAGCTGCATCTACTCGCTGATGATCGACTACGCGGATGCAGTAATGGAGTCCACAGACACAAAGGTCACCCGCTTCAACAGAATGAACCGAAGCGACAACCTCCTGGTGCATTTCATGGAATGCGCGGCCCAGTACATCGAATCGGAAACCGGGGTCGCCTTCTATGCAAACAAGCTTTGCGTATCCGAATCCTACCTGTCGCAGGTGATACGCAAAAAGACCAACTACAGTATAGGAGAAGTCCTTGCCAGTTTCCGCTACGAGCGGCTTCTGAAGTACGTGAACAATCCCGAATTGTCGCTCAAGCAGATTGCCTACAAGATGAATTTCCCCGATCAATCCGCGCTCAGCAAATTCTTCAAGCGTCACAACGGACTTTCCCCGCTTGCCTATCGCAAGAAATGATTAACTTTGCCGCGCAATAAATATTAATAAGGTATGTTACTCGCAATCCACTGGAACGTAAACCCGGAAATCTTCCATATCGGCAACTTTGCCCTCAGGTGGTATTCACTGCTCTTTGTGAGCGGATTCATCATCGGCTGGTTCATCTTCCAGAAGTATTTCAAGAGAGAGGGTATCAGCGAAAAACTCCTCGACCCGCTTCTCTACACACTTCTGCTCGGCACCATCGTAGGCGCCCGTCTCGGCCACTGCCTCTTCTACCAGCCGGACTACTATCTCGGCAGTCTCAGCGGCTTTCTGGAGATATTCATGCCTTGGAAAGGCGGACTTGCCAGCCATGGCGGCGCTATAACGCTCATCCTCGTGATGATATGGTTCGGACGCCACTACGGGCGCAGGAACGGCTTCGACTTCTGGTGGATCATGGACAGGCTAGTAATCACCGTCTGCTTCGCCGGTGCGATGATCCGTTTCGGCAATCTCTTCAACTCGGAGATCTACGGCGGACAGACCAACCTCCCTTGGGGCATATACTTCATGGAAAACCTGATGCGCCACTTCCGTCTCGGTGAGCCTGCCGTTTGGACAGAGTTCCCTTGCCATCCTACCCAGCTTTACGAGGCATTCAGCTATATCATTCTCGGACTCGGTCTTCAGTGGGCCTACAAAAACCGTCTTGAGAAGCTTTATCGCGGAGAGATCTTCGGCATCTTCCTCATCTGCCTCTTCGGAGTGCGTTTCCTCATCGAGTTCATCAAGAACGACCAGGTGGATTTCGAGGCCGGCATGCTTCTGAATATGGGACAGCTCCTCAGCATCCCGTTCGTAATCGCCGGCGTTGTCATACTTGTAATGTCCTTCATCAAGAAGGTTCCTGCCTACGCCGAGAGCTACCCTAAGACCAAAGCAAAGGCCGAGGCTGAAGCAGCCAAGGCAGCTAAGAAGTAGTATTTTGAGATATACAAAAAAAGGCCTCCGGAGTGTCCCGGAGGCCTTTTTTATCGTGAATTAATTTATTCGCCTTTAATAGCAGCAACACCTGGCAAAACTTTGCCCTCGATGGCCTCAAGGAGAGCGCCACCACCGGTAGAAATGTAGCTGACCTGATCTGCGAGACCGAACTTGTTGACACATGCAACAGAGTCACCACCGCCGATGAGAGAGAAAGCACCCTCAGCAGTAGCCTTTGCGATAGCCTCGCCGATAGCGCGTGAGCCAGCGGTGAAAGCGTCGCACTCGAACACGCCTGCAGGACCGTTCCAAAGGATGGTCTTTGCACCTGCGAGAGCAGCAGCGAAAGCAGCCTGAGCCTTAGGACCGGCATCGACACCCTCGAATCCCTCTGGGATAGCGTTTGCAGGAGCAACCTTGACCTCAGCACCTTCCTTGACGGTCATGGTACCGAAATCGAGACCGTTGGTGATGGTAGCGTCCTCAGCGAGAACGAGCTCCACGCCATTCTTCTTTGCGAGTTCCTCTACACCGAGAGCAACATCAAGCTTGTCAAGCTCTACGATAGAAGTACCGATCTCACCACCATGAGCCTTAGAGAAGGTATAGGTCATACCGCCGCAGAGGATGAGCTTGTCAACCTTGCCGAGGAGGTTCTCGATGATACCGATCTTTGAAGAAACCTTTGAGCCACCCATTACAGCGACGAAAGGACGCTGGATGTTGTTGAGGACTGCATCAACAGCGTTAACCTCCTTCTCCATGAGGAGACCGAGCATCTTGTCGCCCTCTGCGAAGTAATCTGCGATTACTGCAGTGGAAGCGTGCTTGCGGTGTGCAGTACCGAATGCATCCATAACATAGCAGTCAGCGTATGAAGCGAGCTTCTTTGCGAACTCCTTCTGGCTAGCCTTCATGGCCTTCTTAGCCTCGTCATATGCAGGATCTTCCTTGTCGATGCCTACTGGCTTGCCTTCCTCCTCTGGATAGTAGCGGAGGTTCTCAAGGAGAAGCACCTCACCCGGCTTGAGGGCTGCAGCAGCCTCAGATGCGTCAGCGCAATCAGGAGCGAACTTAACCTCAGCAACGCCGAGAGCGGCAGCAACTGCCTCCTTGATCTGACCGAGGGAAAGCTCTGGCTTCTTCTTGCCCTTTGGCTTGCCCATGTGGCTCATGATGATGAGCGCACCACCCTTCTCGAGGATGAGCTTGAGGGTAGGAACTGCACCGCGGATACGGGTGTCGTCAGTGATCTTGCCGTCCTGGAGAGGAACGTTGAAATCCACGCGAACGATGGCCTTCTTGCCAGCGAAATCGTAAGAATTGATGTTTGTCATAATAAATATTGATGTTTATAAATCTTATTTCTCTTTACGGGCGACAAATATAATGAATTTGCGCCTAAATACGAACTACTCTTCGCCGAGTTCAGACTTAACCTCCGCGATGATCTTGTCCACCTTTGCATAGCCGTCACCCGGCTTGAACCAGAGCAATCCAAGAACCACCGTGCCGACGACACCCATGGCAATGGAGAGGAGGAACACCATGTTCCAGTCTCCCGTAGACTGGGTGATTGCACCGAAAACGACACCGGAGACTATTGGCGCAAGATAGGCGAATACGCCGCAGATACCATTTGCAGAGGCTGCGCCGTACTTGGTCGCCTGGTTCGAGCATGCGATACCCAGCAGAGCCTGAGGGCCATAGATAAAGAAGGCAGACAGGACAATCAGGGCGATTGAGAATACATCGTTCTTTGGTGCCACCCAGAAGAGAGCAAGACTGACGGTCGCCAGAAGAGTGAAGACAGCACTGGTCCTCTGTGCACGTCCTTTGAAGAAGTGGTCAGTAATCCAGCCGGCAGCAATGCAGCCAAGGATTCCGCCAACAATCTCCATTGCACCGATTGTGCTGGCCGCGCGGGCAGTGTCCATTCCCTTGAACTGAACGAGTATTGTAGAGCCCCAGTCAAGAATAGTGAAACGTATGATATATACAAAGAAATCTGCGATCGAAATGAGCCAGATAATCGGGTTGGCAAGCACCATCTCCTTGAGGCAACGCTTTGAAACCAGCTCCTCTGCCTCTGCAGACATGCTGATCTTGGTCTTGGAACTGTCCTGTACATTCTGCTTGTCAAGCTCATGAACAGAAGGAAGTCCCACCTCCTGCGGAGTATTTTTGATGCCGAAGAAAATCATTGCAGAGCCCATCACGGCAAGAATCGCAGGCACCCAGAAGCACCACTGCCAAGCCGCATTGGTGAAGTGTCCGAGAATGAAGGCAATCAGAAAGCCAAGCGCTCCTGCGCCAAGAGAATGGGATGCGTTCCAGATAGACTGCTTGGTTGCGAGCTCGGAAGGCTTGATCCAGTGAGCCATAAGTGACGAGCAAGGAGGATAACCCATGCCCTGGAGCCAGCCGTTGATGAGCCAGAGGGAACCCATGATGTAGATGAATCCCATTGTAGCCTTGCCTTCTGCGTCAAGGACGGTAAAGAATGAGTTGACAGAAGGAATGAAACCGATGGCGATATTGACGCCCGCTGAGAGCAGCAGACCGAGAGCCATGAGTCCTTTCTTATTCCTGATCTTATCAGAAAGGAAGCCGTTCACAAGACGGGAAACGCCGTAGATAACGCCGTTCAGAGTAAGGAAGATACCGAGCTGGGTCTTCGAGAAACCGAGTTCACTCTCCAACGCCGGCATAGCGATGCTGAAGTTCTTTCTTACAAAATAAAAAAGCGCATAACCGATCATCAGAACGATCAGAGTGCGCCAATGCCAATAACCATACTTCTTGTTAACTGAAACTGAATCCATATCTGTCTAAATTACTCCAACAAAGTTAACAAATTTCCAACAGTCAGCAAAAATATGACTGTTGGAGGACTTTTTAGCACAACAGTCAACAAAAAAAGAGACCCAAGTCACTTGTGACTCAGGTCTCTCGAAGCGCGGCAGCTACCTACTCTCCCACTTGGTGTAGCAG
>JAKSJK010000028.1 GCA_024398095.1 Bacteroidales bacterium | reverse complement strand
GCATGCCTTTCCTCTCCACAAAGAACTTAGGCAGATAACCGCCACCTATGGATACTACTGTCACGATCGCATAGAGAGTGAAGATCAATGCCTGGCCAAGACCGGAAGTGGCAGGAGCGCTGAACTGGTTGCTGAAATATGACGGAGCCCAGAACAGGAAGAACCACCATACTCCGTCAGTGAAGAACTTTCCTGCAATGAAGGCCCAGGTCTGACGGTAACCGAAGCACTTGACGAAAGGAATGGACTTCTGGGCTGCGATTGCAGCCTTTTCTGCAGCTTCGGCGGCATCGTCCTGGTGCATGTACTCGAGTTCTGCCTCGTTCACATGCTTGCTGTTCTCCGGCTTGTCATACATGAATGCCCAGAAGAACATCCAGATGAAACCAAGGCCGCCGATGATGATGAAGGCCCACTCCCAGCCGAATGCGGAGGCGAGAGGCGGAATGCAGAGAGGAGCTGCAAGTGCGCCTACGGATGCGCCAGCGTTGAAGATTGAGGTCGCAAAGGCGCGGTCCTTCTTTGGGAAATATTCCGCTGTTACCTTGATTGCAGCAGGGAAGTTTCCGGCCTCGCCGAGTGCGAGAATGCCACGGCACAGCAGGAACAGGTACACAGAGGTCGTGGAAACCGCGAGGGCGATGTTGCTGCTGATCTCAAGAGTCTTGAGTGCGGCTGCACTACTTACTCCGTCAACAAAAAGTGCGGTCGCCCATCCGCAGGCTGCGTGCATGCAGGCGCCTGCAGACCATACCCCGATGGCTATCAGATAACCCTTCTTTGTACCCATCCAGTCCACGAATTTGCCGGCGAAGAGACAGGCGATTGCGTAGAAGATGGAGAAGAAGGAGGTGATGGTACCGTAGTTTGCATCGGTCCAGTGGAACTCCGGCTTTATGAATTCTTCATATGTAAGTGAAAGAACCTGACGGTCGAGATAGTTCACGGTGGTGGCCACGAAAAGCAGCGAGCAGAGCCACCAGCGCCAGTTTGTCATAAGTTTGGTCTGGGTTGACATATCGATTCTGTTTTATCGGATTTCGTTTATGATGTCGAGGGCTCCCTTGCAGAGTTCGGTGATCTTGTTCCATTCTCCTGCTGCAATCACTTCTTTAGGGAAGAGATTGCTGCCCATGCCTACGCAGGTCACGCCGGCCTTGAACCAGGCTTCGAGGTTTGCCTTTTCAGGCTTTACTCCACCTGTTACCATTATCTGGCTCCAAGGCATAGGCGCACGGAGTCCCTTTACGAAGTTGGGACCCAGCACATCTCCGGGGAATACTTTGCAGACATCGCAACCGGCTTCCTGTGCGGCGCCGACCTCGGAAACGCTTCCGCAGCCGGGACAGTAAGGGATGAGCCTGCGGTTGCAGATCGGGGCGATTGCAGGGTTGAAGAGCGGACCTACAACGAAGTTCGCACCCAGCTGGATATATAACGCAGCGGTGGCCGGGTCGACTATCGAGCCGACGCCCACGATCATGCCGGGAAGTTCTCTGTTTGCGAATTTTACGAGCTCGCCGAACACTTCCTGGGCAAAGTCGCCGCGGTTGGTGAATTCGAAGGCCCTGACACCGCCTTCATAGCAGGCTTTCAGGACATTCTTTGCAGTATCTATGTCGCTATTGTAGAACACCGGTACCATACCGGTTTCTTTCATGGTCTGTAAGACCTCGAGTTTGCTGTATTTTGCCATATTCTTCCGATGGATTGACTAACGCTGTACGCGTCCGTTGGCATTTCCTCCGGCGAGAGCAAGAACTTCCTGCTCGCTGACGAGGTTGAAATCTCCGTTAACCGTGTGCTTGAGGGCAGATGCTGCCACCGCGAATTCAAGGGCCGAGGCCTGGTCACCAGGGTATTTCAGCATTCCGTGAATCAGGCCGCCCGAGAACGAATCTCCGCCTCCGACGCGGTCTACGATAGGGTTTATGTCGTAACGCTTGGACTGGTAGAACTCCTTCCCGTCATAAATCAGGGCCTTCCAACCGTTGTGATTGGCTGAGAATGACTCCCTCAGGGTTGAAACCACGTACTTGAAACCGAATTCCTCCTTCATCTGGCGGAAGATTCCCTCGTAGCCGGCAGCGTTTGTCTCGCCGCCTTCCACATCTGCATCCGGTTTGAATCCGAGGCAGAGTTCTGCGTCTTCCTCGTTTCCAATGCATACGTCGACATATTTCATGAGTGGTCTCATGATGCTGATGGCCTTCTCGGATGTCCAGAGTTTCTTGCGGAAGTTCAGGTCAACGGAAACCGTCACACCGTGGCGTTTTGCCGCCTCGCAGGCGAGTCTGGTGAGTTCTGCAGCCTTATCTGAGATGGCTGGGGTGATGCCGGACCAGTGGAACCAGCTGGCACCTTCCATTATTGCGTCAAAGTCAAAGTCCTCTGGGGTTGCCTCGGCGATTGCCGAATTTGCGCGGTCGTAGATTACCTTTGAAGGACGCATGGATGCGCCGGTTTCACAGTAATAGAGACCGATGCGCTTTCCACCGCGCGTGATGAACCTGGTGTCCACGCCGTAGCGGCGCAGTGCATTGACGGCAATCTGGCCTATCTCATGTTCCGGGAGCTTGGTCACGAAACATGCCTCGTGTCCATAGTTTGCAAGACTGACAGCAACGTTTGCCTCGCCACCGCCTGGAATTATGCGGAAGGCATCAGACTGGATGAATCGGTCTGTGCCTGCCGGACTTAAACGGAGCATTATCTCTCCGAAGGTTACGATCTTGGACATATCTTAGAATTTGAAATAATCTTTTGCATTGTAATATGAGATGTCGGCCACGACCTTTTTCAGAAAATCCATTTCGCTTCCCGGGAGTTTTCCTTTTTCGACATCCTCTCCTATGACTGAGCACATGATGCGTCGGAAATACTCGTGTCGAGGATAGCTGATGAAACTGCGTGAGTCGGTTAGCATGCCTACGAAACGGGTAAAGAGACCAAGTGATGACAGTGCGTTCATCTGCTTGCGCATGCCGTCTTCCTGGTCGAGGAACCACCATCCTGATCCGAACTGCATCTTTCCGGGAACTGTTCCATCATTGAAGGTATAGGCCATGGCCATGAGGACCTCATTGTCTTTTGGATTGAGGCAGTACAGGATGGTCTTGGCCAGTTTTCCTTCGAGGTCAAGCCTGTCAAAGAACCTGTGACCGGCCGCTGCACACTGGAGGTCGTTGATGGCATCATAGCCGGTGTCGGGACCTATCTGCCTGAACATTCTGGTGCTGTTGTTGCGGATGGGACCGATGTGAAACTGCTGTGCCCAGCCGGATTCGGCATCCATGACTGCACAGTCGTGGAGGAAGGCGCTCAGGAATTTGCCGAGTTCTTGGACGGAAGGCACCTTGCCCGCAAGAGCGTTTTTGAAGATTGTGTCGATCTCGCTCTGCGTGTAGTCGTCAGCATGGAAGGTGTCCAGACCATGGTCGGACACCCTGCAGCCCATGGCGTCGAAGAAGTCGTGTCGCTTGCGCAAGGCCTCCATCAGGTCGGAATAACTACGGATTTCCATACCTGCCGATTCTCCGAGTTTAAGGATATATTCTTTGTAGGAGTCTGGATTTTCGATGGCCATGGCTTTGTCCGGTCTCCATGCAGGGATTACCTTTGTGCCGAATGGATGTTCGTCTATCTGTCTGTGATAACGGAGGTCGTCTGCGGGGTCATCGGTTGTGCAGACCACCTCCACGTTGAATTTTCTGATGAGCTGCTGTCCGCTGAATTCCTTAGTTGCGAGCATGGCATTGCATTCGTCGAAGATTTCGCGGGCGGTAGCGGGGGAGAGCAGTCTGTCGATGTCAAAGACTCTCTTGAGTTCGAGATGGGTCCAGTGATAGAGAGGATTCCTCATGGTGTATGGCACCGTTTCAGCCCATTTCTGGAATTTCTCCCATGAATCCCTGTTTCCTGTAATGAACTCCTCGCTTACCCCGTTTCCTCTGAGTGCGCGCCACTTGTAATGGTCACCTCCGAGCCATAGTTCAGTAATGTCGTTGAACTGATGATTTTCAGCAATCATCTGTGGGCTCAGGTGACAGTGGTAGTCTATAATCGGCAGTTTTTCTGCGCTTTCGTGGTAGAGCATCCGGGCTGTCTCGTTTGACAGCATGAAGTCTTCGTGGATGAATGGCATGTGCAGTTATCTTTGTTTACGGCAACAAAAATATGAAAAATCTTTGAATTTTCGTGTACGTACACAAATTACAGTTCCATGACGAGATCAATCCATTCTGCTGCAGTCTTGATCTCACCTTTGGACCAGCAGGATCCGAAGTGGTAAGTCAGTTTCTCGCCCTTGACTATGTTCTTGACTGCCACGATATGAGGCTTGTTGGCCTTCAGTGGATATACTGCGTCGGCACCTGGCATCACTACCGCTACTCCGATCATTCCGTCTTCCGCCTCGTGTGAGGTGTCAGAAGCGTGTTCCCAGATTGCCAGACGGTCTGTCCCTGTGAGGGTGGTCTGGTCCGTATCATTCGGCTTGTGGTTGAATATGCCTGCGGCCACTGTGAGTGTGTCGAAATCGCCTGTGTAGCTATCCTCGGCCTCGCAGAAATAGCTGCCGGCGTTGACGGTGATCTTCTTGTCCAGGGCAATCATCTTTCCGTCAACCTCCCAGGCAGGGTAGTGGAGCACGAAGACGACTCTGCTGTCGCTGTTCTCCAGAATTTCCCACGAACGGTAGTTTGTGGCGGGATAGATGAGTTTGCCATCGACGAGAGGGGAGGATGCGCCGGCGCCGAGGCTGGTGGCCACCTTGTAGCAGTCCTTGCCGTTGCCCCTGTCTATGTGGTATGACAGATGCTCCTCGAGTTCGAGCCTGTAGCGCTCGTCGGCAACCAGAGCGCCCGGAGTCTTTACCCATACATCGAATCCGGGGGAGGTGGTTTCGCCTTCCAGAGCCTCTCCGTAGACACGGTAGCAGACCTTGTCGTTCTCCCAGATGAAGTCATCCGCCCTTTCCGGGACGAAACGGGCCATCACGGCTTTTTCTGCCGGGGCGCAGTTGAGAAGCAAAACCGCAGATGCGATGGCGGTGATTATCTTTTTCATGATTTTATCTCAGGTCAGGGGTTGCACACCAGTCCATGTCTCCGTAGTCGTCATTTTCGCCGCACATGCCCCAGATGAAGGTGTAGTTGCGGGTTGCGCACGCGGAGTGGATGCTCCATTGAGGAGAGATCACTGCCTGCTCGTTGCCCATCCAGATGTGACGGGTTTCCTGAGGCTCGCCCATGAAGTGGCACACGGCAGCTCCTTCTGCGAGGTCGAAATAAAAATACACTTCCATGCGGCGGTCGTGGGTGTGGGCCGGCATGGTGTTCCAGGTGCTGCCCGGAGCCAGTTCTGTCATACCCATCTGCAGCTGGCAGCATGGTACTACTTCCTTCACGAGCAGACGGTTGATGGTGCGCTCGTTGGCCTCTTCGAGACATCCGCAGTGCATCACGACCGCATCTTTCTTGCTGACCTGCCTGATTCCGGTTTCCTTGTGGGCGGTTGCGGAATTGAAGTAGAAATGTGCGGGATGCTCAGGATCCACGCTCTTGAAGACGATGTGGCGGTTGCCGCGGCCGATGTAGATGGCTTCCTTGTTCGGGATGGTATATTCTTCATCGCCCACCTTGACGATTCCGGTGCCGCCGACATTGATGATGCCTATCTCGCGGCGCTGGGTGAAGTAATCGGCCCTCAGAATCTCCGGTGCGCTGAGGAGGAGTTCTTCATTTACCGGAACCGCACCTCCTGCGATGATGCGGTCGAACATGGAGTAGACCATGTTGATTTCGTCTGCCACCATGAGGTTGGTGACGAGGTATTCCTGACGAATGCGGGCTGTGTCGTAGTGTTTTGCATCCACATTGCTGGATGCCTGTCTGACTTCGCAGTTGAGTTTCATGATTCTTATTTTGGCTGTTTACCTATATATGCTAATATACCGCCGTCGACGTAGAGTATATGTCCGTTGACGGCGTCGGAGGCATGAGAAGCGAGGAATACGGCAGGGCCGCCGAGTTCTTCCGGATCGAGCCAGCGTCCGGCAGGTGTCTTGGCACAGATGAACTGGTCGAAAGGATGGCGGCTGCCGTCTGCCTGGGGCTCGCGCAGAGGCGCGGTCTGAGGGGTGGCGATGTAGCCTGGGCCTATGCCGTTGCACTGGATGTTGTATTCTCCGTATTCGGAGCAGATGTTGCGGGTGAGCATCTTGAGCCCTCCCTTCGCTGCAGCGTAGGCGGAGACGGTCTCGCGTCCGAGCTCCGACATCATGGAGCAGACATTGATGATCTTGCCTTCGCGGCGTTCCATCATCTCCGGGATGACGGCTGCTGCTACGATATACGGGGCCACGAGGTCTATGTCGATGACCTCCTGGAATTCGCTGCGCTTCATCTCGTGCATGGGGATGCGCTTGATGATGCCCGCGTTGTTTACCAGTATGTCTATCTGTCCGACTTCGGCATGGATGGTTTCCACGAGTGACTTCACGGCGTCTTCATCCGTGACATCGCAAATATATCCGTGGACGTTGGTGATTCCGTCTTTTGCGTAGTCTTCAAGCGCTTTGTCGAGTGCTTCCTTGCTTCGGCAGTTGAAAATGATGTTTGCTGCACCGGCTTCAGCATATGCCTTCGCGATTGCGTAACCAATTCCGTAGCACCCTCCGGTGATCCAGGCATTCTTGCCCTCAAGTGAGAATGGATTCTTCATTTGTAATGTTTCTACCCGTGTTTCTCCGGGTTCTATCTTTGCGAAGGTAGTAATAATTTTTTTATTTCGTGTCCGCACACGGAATTTTTTTGACATAAACTTTATGCATATCTTTGTATGGTTTTACAAGTGTTTCAAGATGAGAAAATCATTGCTCCTTCTGCTGGTCCTGGCCAGCGCAGTTTCCGCCCTTGCGCAGGACAAGGGATTCCGTTATGAGGACGCCCTGAACTTCAGGATGATCAACAATGGTTTTGACCATGCTGTCAAGACAACTCCCTATACCCGCCTTCCGGATGTTCTCAAGGATTCGCTTGTGACTGATTGCTGGAGACGTTCCCTGAACTCGACGGGCCTCGGTTTCCGTTTTGCGACCGATTCCAAGGCTGTCGCAGTGCGTTATGAACTTATGTCGGGCAACCATATGAACCATATGGCCGACACCGGCATCAAAGGCTGCGATCTCTATACCCTTACCAAGGATGGCTGGCGCTATGTCAATACCCTCCGCCCTGGCGAGGGACTCCACCAGGAGAAGGTGTTTGTGAAGAACCTCGACGGCCAGATGCATGAGTATATGATCTACCTGCCTCTTTATGATGGGGTTACCAAGATGGAGATAGGCGTGGATCAGGAGGCTTCCCTGATTCGGCCGCAGGTGGACTCACCCAAAGCATCGCGTGGCAAGGTAGTCTTCTACGGCACTTCTATCATGCAGGGCGGATGCGCGAGCAGGACTGGAATGTGCGGTACCAACATCATACAGCGCGAGATCGACATCGAGTGCGTGAATTTCGGAATCTCCGGCCAGGGCAAGATGTATCAGCCGATGGCCAACATGATGGCTGCGATGGATGATGTGGTCTGCTATGTTATCGATCCAGTGCCGAATTGCACCGAAAAACAGTGTGACACGCTGACCTACGGCTTCGTGAAGACTCTGCGCAACGCTCATCCTGACGTGCCGATCATTATGGTTGAGGGCCCGCTCTATCCGTACACACCATATGATTCCTATTTCAGAAGTTACCTCCCGGCCAAGAATGCAGCCTATTACAAGAACTATCTGAAACTGAAGAAGGAGAATCCGAAGAACCTCTATTATGTGACTTCCGACGGACTTCAGGCTGAGTTTGACGAAGGAACGGTAGATGCATGCCATCTCACCGACCTCGGTTTCCGCGCCTATGCGGACAAGCTGGAGAAGGTGCTCCGCAAGGTACTTGGCAAGAAACTGAAGTAAGATGACCGAGGTAAGGGGTAAAGACTGCGGATTCCGCATTTCAAAGGACGACAGCATTCTCATCCTGGGCAGCTGCTTTGCCGCGAATATCGGCGAAAGACTGCTTGCGGAGGGCTATGATGTGTGTCTCAACCCCTTCGGCACCCTCTTCAATCCTTCCTCTGTCGCCCAGTCCCTGGAGCGCCTCGCCTCTGCCAGACCTTTCACCGGGGATGAATGCGTGCAGATGGGAGCCGGCTCCGAATTCTGGTGCTCCTTCAGCCACTACACGAAATTCGCGCGTGCATCCAGGGAGGAGTTCCTCGAAAACGCAAATGCGGCACTGGCTTCAGCTGCAGATTTCTTCCGCCGCTGCAATAAAGTGATTGTAACCTTCGGTACGGCCTACGTCTTCGAGCATGAGAGCGGACGTATCGTCTCGAACTGCCTCAAGCGCCCGGCGAAGGAGTTCAAGAGGTACCGCCTGTCAGTGGAAGATATATATAATATTTGGTATCCTCTTCTGGACGGCATCCTGGACGGCAGGGAGGTCCTGTTTACGGTCAGCCCGATACGTCATATGGCGGACACGGCACATGGCAACCAGCTGAGCAAGTCGACGCTTCTTCTCGCTGTCGACAAACTTCTCTGCGAGGCCGGGAAAACAGGCCTGAGGGCATATTACCCGGCCTATGAAATCGTGCTTGATGAGCTGCGTGACTACAGATGGTTTGCTTCAGATGAAGTTCATCCGTCTGCCGAGGCTGTGGAATATATCTGGAACCGTTTCAAAAAAGATTGTTGCTCGGCACGCTAATTGCTTGATTTGCGATTGAACGCATTTGTTGTTGGCGTTCAATCTGTATCAATCTATAAAATCAAGCAGTATGGAAGAGAAAAAATCAAAGAAGATGAGCCTCGAGAACAAGAGGGCTCTGTTCCTGGAAGTGGGACTCTGCGCGTCCCTTTTCGTGACACTCACGGCTTTCCAGTGGGGCGTTCAGGACGCGCCGATGTACTCTATCGCCTATGACACGGACTTTGTTGACGTCGAGGAAGTCATCGCTCTTCCTATGGATACTCCTCCTGAGCAGCCCAAGGCTCCGGAAATTCCGGATCTTTCCGATGTGATTGAAATCATGGACGACAATATCGAGCTTGATGACAATCTTCTGCTTCTCACCGATGACGATCCAAGGATAGGTGTGAACATCATCGACTACATTCCTGCAGTGGAGGATGAGATGATTGAAGAAGAGGAGTTCAGCGTGTTCGTGGTCGAGGAGAAACCTAGGTTCAACGACGGCGACGCAAATGAATTCTCCCGCTGGGTGAACTCCCAGATCGTTTATCCGGAGATAGCCAAGGAGGCCAACATCCAGGGCAGGGTTACACTTCAGTTCACCGTCGGTGCCGATGGCAAAGTCACAAACGTAAAGGTCCTCAAGGGCGTCGATCCGTCACTTGACCAGGAGGCGATGAGAGTTGTTTCCAAGTCTCCGAAATGGACCCCGGGACGTCAGCGCGACCGTGCTGTACGCGTCACCTACACCTTCCCTGTAATCTTCCGCCTCCAGTAGGCTTCTGCTAAAAAATGAGGCTACTCGCTCCCTTGGAAGGGTGAGTAGCCTCATTTTTTTTGTTGTGTGAACTATTTCGCGATTGCGACAGCGCGGGTCTCGCGGATCACGGTGATCTTCACCTGTCCCGGGTAGACCATCTCGTCCTGAATCTTCTTTGCGATGTCTGCTGACAGAACCTCTGCCTCCTGGTCGCTGACCTGATCTGCAGCTACGATTACGCGGAGCTCACGGCCGGCCTGGATTGCATAGGTCTTGGTCACTCCGTTGTGGCTCTGGGCGATATTCTCCATGTCCTTGAGCCTCTTGATGTAGGACTCGATGACCTCGCGGCGTGCGCCTGGACGTGCACCTGAAATTGCGTCGGCAACCATTACGAGAGGGGAGATGATGCTGGTCATCTCGGTCTCCTCATGGTGGGCGCCGATGGCGTTGCAGATGTCAGCCTTCTCCTTGAACTTCTCGGCGAGTTTCATACCGAGGAGTGCATGAGGCAGCTCCGGTTCCTCTTCGGAAACCTTTCCGATATCGTGGAGGAGACCCGCTCTCTTGGCAATCTTAGGGTTGAGGCCGAGTTCGGATGCCATGATTGCGGCGATGTTGGCAACCTCGCGGCTATGCTGAAGCAGGTTCTGTCCATATGAAGAACGGTACTTCATGCGGCCGATGAGCTTCACAAGCTCTATGTGCAGACCGTGTACGCCGAGATCGATGCAGGTTCTCTTACCGGTCTCGAGGATTTCCTCCTCAAGCTGCTTGGAAACCTTTGCCACAACCTCTTCGATGCGTGCCGGATGGATACGTCCGTCCATTACGAGCTGATGGAGAGCCAGGCGGGCAACCTCCCTGCGCACAGGATCGAAGCCTGAGAGGAGAATTGCATCAGGAGTGTCGTCAACCACGATTTCTACGCCTGTGGCAGCCTCGAGAGCACGGATGTTGCGGCCCTCGCGTCCGATGATACGGCCCTTGACCTCATCGCTGTCGATATTGAATACGGTAACTGCATTCTCGATAGCGGTCTCGGTTGCGGTGCGCTGTATGGTGTTGATGACGATTCTCTTAGCCTCTTTCGATGCTGTGAGACGCGCCTCGTCCATGACATCGTTGATGTAGGACTGTGCCTGGCTGCGTGCCTCAGCCTTCATGTTGTCCATGAGCTGGTTCTTGGCCTCCTGGGCACTCATGCCTGCGATGGATTCGATCTGGCGGATGGCATCGTTGCGGAGCTTCTCGTACTCATCGGCCTTTGCCTTGGCCTGGTCGAGCTGGAAGTTGAGGTCGGTCTTGAGCTTGTCAGCTTCCTTATTCTTGCGGCCGAGTTCGGAGTTCTGCTGGTTGATGCTGTTCTCCTTCTGCTTGATGCGGTTCTCGGCCTCGACGATGGCCTTGTTCCTTTCGTTGCACTTCTGCTCGTGCTCGCTCTTGAGCTGGAGGAATCTCTCCTTTGCCTGGAGCATCTTCTCCTGCTTGATGGCCTCTGCCTGCCTCTCGGCGTCGGCGAGTATGGCCTCTTTCTGACCCTTGAGGATCACTTTCCTGACGAGCCAGTATCCGGCTGCGCCAAGTATGATGCCGACCAGTGCGGCAATGATTGCAATCAGTATCTGTGACATTTCTTCAGTGTATAAATTTAAGTCGTAAATCCTTGTTAAACATTGCTGTATGCGACAACCGCCGGACAGCCTCTTTCGAGAAGCCGACCGGCGGTTGGTAGAAAAAGCCGTTAGTTTTTTGTCAGAAAACCTTGATTAACAAGATTTGGGCGCCGGTGTTGCAGTTCAAATATCCTCCGTCCCGATGAATCGGAATCCCCCTGAGGGTCACCTAGGTCCATTTTCCCTATCCGAGCTACCCGGTTACTTTTTGTGCGTTGAATTCAGCCCAAAAGCAACTAACGGCAACTTATTTTTCAATATCGTCAAGATATTTCGAGATCTCATCGTGGAGGCCGGTGGCTTCCTGATTCATCTTCTCCAGCATCTTTGCGTTCTTGACATTGGCAACGCACACGTTGAAGGCAACGAAGGAGAGTATGTCTGTTTCCGGCTTGCCGAGGAATCTCTGCTGGTAGAGCGCGATCTTCTTGTTTACGGAGTCCGCCGCAAGACGGTAGTACTCTTCCTCTTCCTCGCTTCTTACCACCAGGCTGTATTCCCTGCCGGATATCTTGACGGTTATGTTTCTCTGCTCGCTCATTCTTCCATCAAAGCTATGCACTTGTCAATTTCCCTGATCATCTTCTCGACCTTCTTCCTTGCGGCGTCATTGTCGGAACCCGATCCTGTGAACGCAGACTGGAGTTCGAGATTCGAAACCTTCTTCTTCAACTCGTCTATCTGCTTCTCATAGGTCTCGGCAATCATCCTGCTTTTTGCAAGTTCAGCCTGGAGGGCGCTGTTTGCCGCCTTCTCCTTTTCGTAGGCTGCGATGAGCCTTTCGATATCTGTCTTTATTGCTTCAAGCATGGACCTGTCCTTTTAACCTATTCTTTGCAAAGATATGAATTTCTTTGAAAAGAAGCAAGCAGCAGGCCCAAGAATGTAATGGCTCCGTTGATGAGCAGCATCTCGAATCCGAAGCGGTAGCCTCCGAACCACGCTTCGCTGTTGAAATGCAGCACAAGGCAGATAAGCGGCGACAGTACGCAAATCAGAGGCACGGCCCACTTGCGAGGCTGGAGTTTGGTGGCCATGCCGAAGGCGTAGATGCCCAGCAGGGGGCCATAGGTGTAGCTTGCGACCATGTATACGGCGTTGATGACGCTCTGGTTTCCGATGATTCTGAAGGCATAGATAACAAAGCCCATGACGATTGCCGTTACTGCATGTACGGTCAGTCTGGTGCGGACAAGTTTCTTCTCTGCTGCGACAAGTTCTTCTCCTTCAAGACCTTGCAGGCGGCGGTCCGCCCTGAGGAAGTCCACGGTGAAACTGGTCGTGAGGGCGGTGACGGCGGATCCGGCGCTGCTGAATGCCGCTGCAACGAGGCCCAGGACAAAGAGAATTCCGACGGCCAGAGGCATAGCTCCTCCTGTGGCGACCGTTGCGAAAACCTGGTCCGGCTTGATGCCGCCGCTGACGGCGTGAGGACCCACGGAGACCGCGATCCCTGCACTTGCGCAGTATTGGAAGAGGAGTACTCCCAGACAGAGGAATATGAGGTTGATCGGCAGATAGAGGAAGCCGCTGGAAACCATGTTCTTCTGGGCGTCTTTCAGGTTCTTGCAGGAAAGATTTTTCTGCATCATGTCCTGGTCAAGGCCGGTCATCGTGATAGTGGTGAACATTCCCGCGAGGAACTGTTTCCAGAAGTATCTGGTGTCTTTGAGGTCATCGAAGAACCATGTCCTTGCCATGCCGCTGTCCCCGATGCTGTGGCACAGCCCGCTGAAGTCAAGCCCCATTGCCTTGGAGACATAGACTATGCACAGCACAACTGCGATGATCATTGCGAAGGTCTGCAGCATGTCCGCCCAGACGAGGGTCCGGACACCTCCCCTGAAGGTGTAGAGCCAGACTATGACCATGGTCACGGCCACATTCAGCCAGAATGGTATGCCAAGGGAGTCGAAGAGTATCAGCTGCAGCACGGAAGCGGTCAGGAACATTCTGACTCCGCAGCCCAGCAGCTTGGAAATCAGGAAGAAAGCTGCTCCTGTAAAGTAGCCGGCACGGCCGTATCTCTGCTCCAGGTAGCCGTAGATGCTGTTCATGTTGATCCTGTAGTAGAGGGGGAGAAGCACATAGGCCACGGCCACATATCCGAAGGTGAAGCCTATCACCATCTGCATGTACGAGAACTCCGATGCCGCTACCATTCCAGGCACGGAAAGGAAGGTCACGCCGGAAATCGACGATCCTATCGTGGAGATGGCAACGATGTACCACGGGGATTTTCCTCCGCCTCGGAAGAAGTCGGAACTGCTGCCTTTTTTTGAAGATGTGAGGGCGCTGACGCCCAGGATCGCCGCGAAGTATGCGGCAATTATGCAGAGTATGAGAAATGGTGACATTTCGGCTTTTTCAAATTTTTATGCAAAAATAATCAAATTTTTCTAGTGTTTTTCTGTCGAAATATGCAATAATCGTGAATTTTCTCTTGCAAGAATGGAATATAGTGTATAAATTTGCCGTCCGTTTTAAAAGAAAAATTGAATAAAATATATCATGGGAATGAAAACCGACAGACATAAGCTGATTCTAAAGTTAGTGGCGGCAAAGCGTGTCCACAACCAGGAAGAACTTCAGAAGCTGCTTGAAGAATGTGGCGTAAGCGTCACCCAGGCGACTCTTTCAAGGGATGTCAATGAACTTGACCTTGTAAAATACAGGGCTGAAGACGGTTCTCTCTGCTACCGCAAGAAGCAGAGTGATTCCGGCTCCACTCCGTCGAATACGGCTGACGGCATCGTCAGCATTGAATTCTCCGGCAATCTCGCCGTCGTAAAGACACATCCTGGCTTTGCCAGCGTGATCGCCAGTGTGCTGGACCGCAGTGCCGTTGACGGCATCGCAGGCACGATCGCGGGTGACGACGCAATCCTCTTGGTGCTTCGCATGCCTGTGGATCAGGACGCCCTCCTGGATAATATCGACAATGTCTTCCCTGGCATCCATGGGAAGATTTTATAAAAATTGAATAATATAAAAACGAATAAAATACAGACAAATTATGGAAGATTTTGTTGTTGAAATTGCTTCAGAAAAGCACATTCCATATATCCCCGAGATCCTCAAGACCATCGAGGATGCAACCAAGGTAAGAGGAACAGGCATCGCAAAGAGAAAGCCTGAATATATCGAGCAAAAGATGCGCGAGGGCAAGGCAATCATCGCAATGAAGGGTGATGTGTTCGCCGGTTTCTGCTATATCGAGTCATGGGACCACGAGAAGTTTGTGGCAAACTCAGGCCTCATCGTGAAGACGGAATTCCGTGGTCACGGCCTCGCAAAGGCCATCAAGCACAAGGCTTTCGAACTCTCCAGGAGCAAGTTCCCTAATGCAAAGATCTTTGGTCTCACCACCGGTGCGGCCGTGATGAAGATCAATACGGAACTCGGCTATGTCCCTGTCACCTTCGACGAGCTCACCACCGATCCTACCTTCTGGAAAGGCTGCGAGAGCTGCATCAACTACGATGTGCTCACCCGCAACAACTTCACCCGCTGCCTCTGCACCGGCATGCTCTACAGGCCGAAGCCTAAGAAGGTCGTGGTTGCATTCAGCGGCGGACTCGACACTTCATTCACTGTGATGTATCTGGCCAAGGAGAAAGGCTATGAGGTTTACGCTGCCTGCGCAAACACCGGCGGATTCTCCAAGGAGCAGCTCAAGCAGAACGAGGAGAACGCTCTCAAGCTCGGCGCCAAGGCTTATGTCACCCTCGATGTGACCAAGGAGTACTACGAGAAGACTATTAAATATATGGTATACGGCAACGTGCTCCGCAACGGCACCTACCCGATTTCCGTTTCTTCAGAGCGTATCTTCCAGGCTATGGCAATCGCACGCTACGCCAAGGAGATCGGTGCGGAAGCGATTGCACACGGTTCTACCGGCGCAGGAAACGACCAGGTCCGCTTCGACATGACCTTCATGGTGATGGCTCCGGGCGTCGAGATCATCACCCTCACCAGGGACATGAACCTCTCCCGCCAGTTCGAGGTGGATTATCTCAACAACCACGGCTATTTCGCGGACTTCACCAAGCTCAAATACTCTTACAATGTGGGCCTCTGGGGTACTTCCATCTGCGGCGGCGAGATCCTCGACAGCAAGCAGGGACTTCCTGAGGCAGCCTACCTCAAGCAGGTTGAGAAAGAGGGTAGTGAGCAGATCGCACTCGAGTTCTCACAGGGCGTGCTTGTGGGTGTGAACGGCAAGAAATATACTGATGGCGTGGCTGCCATCCAGGCCGTGGAGGCAATCGCGGCTCCTTACGGAATCGGCCGTGACATGCATGTGGGCGACACCATCATAGGCATCAAGGGCCGTGTAGGTTTCGAGGCTGCGGCAGCCCTTCTGATCATCTCGGCACATAAGTTCCTCGAGAAATTCACCCTCAGCAAGTGGCAGCAGTACTGGAAGGACCAGGTTGCAAACTGGTACGGCATGTTCCTGCATGAGAGCCAGTACCTCGAGCCTGTGATGAGAGACATCGAGGCCATGCTCGAGAGCAGCCAGCGCAATGTGAACGGAACCGTCACAATGGAGCTCAGCCCTCGCCGCTTCGAGCCTGTGGGCGTGGATTCTCCGGACGATCTCGTCAAGAACAAACTCGGCGAATACGGCGAAGGTGCAAAGGGATGGACTTCCGACGACGCCAAGGGCTTCATAAAGGTAAGTGCAACCCCTCTCAGGGCTTATTATCTCAACCACAAGGACGAGGCTGACCTGCTTGAAAAAGAACTTTAATGATTAAGATAGGTATTATAGGTGCTGCAGGCTACACTGCAGGTGAACTTCTCCGCCTCCTGGTAAACCATCCGGAGGCAGAGATCGTGTTTGCGCATTCTTCCAGCAACGCAGGCAACAAGGTCTATGATGTGCATTCCGGCCTTTTCGGCGACACCGAACTCTGCTTCAGCAGTGAATATGACCTGAATGCGGTCGATGTCGTATTCCTCTGCGGCGGTCACGGCAAGAGCACGGAATTCTGGTCCCAGAATCCGCGTCCTGCCGTCCTGAAGGTGATAGACCTCGCCCAGGACTATCGCGACGAGAGCAACGGCTATGTGTACGGACTTCCGGAAATCAGCCGTGAACGCATCCGCAAGGCCGATCTGCTGGCTAACCCGGGCTGTTTCGCAACCGCCATCCAGCTTGCCATCCTCCCGCTTGCTGCAAACGGCTTGCTGAAGGACGAGGTGAATGTGACTGCTATCACCGGTTCTACCGGAGCAGGCGTGAAGCCGGGCGCTACCACCCATTTCAGCTGGCGCAACAACAATATATCCACCTACAAGGTGTTCGAGCACCAGCATCTCAAGGAGATAGGCATGAATGTCCATAATCTGCAGCCTTCTTATGCTGACAGCATCAATTTCGTGCCTGTGCGCGGTGACTTCGCCAGAGGCATCTTCGCTTCCGTACATACAGACTGCGACCTCAGTCTCGAGGAGGCCCAGAAGCTCTATGAAGACTTCTATGCCGACGCGGCGTTTACCTTTGTCTCCCGCAATCCGATAGATTTGAAGCAGGTGGTAAATACAAACAAATGCATCGTGGCGCTTGAAAAGCACGGTGACAAACTGGTCATCAGTTCGGTTATCGACAACCTCCTCAAGGGTGCTTCCGGCCAGGCGGTGCAGAATATGAACCTTATGTTCGGCCTCGATGAGAAGACCGGACTCAAACTCAAGGCTTCGGCCTTCTAGGATATGGAACTTTTCGACGTATACTCACTTTTCGATGTGACCCCTGTCAAGGCTCTCGGATGCAAGGTCTGGGACGACAAGGGACAGGAATATCTCGATCTGTATGGCGGCCATGCCGTGATTTCGGTGGGCCACAGCCATCCGGACTATATCGCAGCCCTTACCGACCAGCTCGGCAAGATCGGCTTCTATTCCAATAGTGTGCAGAACCCTCTGCAGGTGGAACTGGCACGCAAGCTGGGCAAGGCCTGCGGCTATGAGGATTACTCGCTTTTCCTCGACAATTCTGGCGCAGAGTCCAATGAGAACGCCATGAAACTGGCTTCCTTCCACACAGGCAAGGACCGCATCGTAGCCTTCAGAAAGAGTTTCCACGGCCGTACTTCCGGTGCAGTTGCGGTTACCGACAACCCTAAGATCGTTTCTCCGTTCAATGCCAATCACAAGGTCACTTTCTGCGATCTGAACGATGCTGTGGCTGTTGAAGCTGAGCTCGCAAAGGGAGATGTGGCCGGCGTGATCATCGAGGGCATACAGGGCTGCGGCGGCATCAATCTGCCTACGGAGAACTTCCTGCAGACTCTCGAGAAACTGTGCAAACAGTATGGCGCAGTGCTGATTCTCGACGAGGTTCAGAGTGGATACGGCCGTACCGGCAAGTTCTTCGCCCATCAGTGGGCCGGCGTGAAACCAGGCATCATCACCATGGGCAAGGGCATTGCAAACGGCTTCCCATGCGGCGGCATACTCATCTCTCCAGAGTTCCAGGCTGTCAAGGGCATGCTCGGCACCACCTTTGGCGGAAACTACCTCGCCATGGCTGCGGCAAACGCGGTACTCGATATCATGGAGAAGGAAAACCTGGTGGAGAATGCCGGTAAGGTGGGCGAGTGGATCAAGGCCAATATCCCGGCTTCACCGAAGATCAAGGAGGTTCGTGGCAGGGGCCTGATGCTCGGTATCGAGTTCAACGAGCCCGTAGCGGCAATCCGTAAACAACTGCTTTTCGAAAAGCACATCTTCACAGGCGTTGCGGGAAGCAATATGGTCCGCCTGCTTGCGCCTCTGTGCCTGAATATGGACCAGGCGAAGGTATTTGTAGATACACTCAAAGAGATTCTTTAATATGAAATCATTCTTTCACGTCAGCGATATTGGAGACCTTTCCAAGGCTCTCGAAGAGGCAAAGCAGGTCAAGGAAACCCCGTTTGCATGGAAGCATCTGGGCGAGAACAAGACCATCATGCTCGTGTTTTTCAACAGCTCCCTCAGAACCCGTCTGAGCAGCCAGAAAGCGGCTCTCAACCTCGGCATGAACCCTATCGTTCTCAACATCGGTCAGGACAGCTGGAAGCTGGAGACCGAGATGGGTGTGGTGATGGACGGCGACAAGTCCGAGCATCTGCGTGAGGCCATTCCGGTGATGGCAAGTTACTGTGATATCATCGGTGTTCGCTCATTCGCAAACCTCAAGGACCGCGACTACGACTATGCCGAGACCGTTCTCAGCCAGTTCGTGCAGTATAGCGGCAAACCGGTCATCAGCCTCGAGTCTGCGACCGTGCACCCTTGCCAGGCTTTTGCGGATCTCATCACCATCGAGGAACACAAGAAGACAAGACGTCCAAAGGTCGTGATGACCTGGGCTCCTCATCCAAAGGCTCTGCCGCAGGCTGTGCCGAACTCCTTTGCTGAGTGGATGTGCGCGGCTGACGTGGACTTCGTGATAACCCATCCTCACGGCTACGAACTGGATCCGAAATTCACCGAAGGCGCAGTGATCGAATATGACCAGATGAAGGCCCTCGAGGGCGCTGATTTCGTATATGCGAAGAACTGGAGCTGCCCTGGAGTGACGGATCCGTCGCAGTATGGCCAGATACTTTCGAAGGATATGGGATGGACGGTGGATGCCGCCCACATGGCTGTGACCAACAACGCCTTTTTCATGCACTGCCTGCCTGTGCGCCGCAACATGATTGTGTCCGACGAGGTGATCGACGCTCCTACCAGCCTCGTAATCCCTGAGGCTGCGAACAGGGTTGTGTCCATCCAGGTAGTAATGAAGCGCATGCTTGAAGAACTGCAGAAGTAGCCTATGATGAAATTGAATGTACTCAAGGTGGGAGGCGCAGTGGTCGAGGATTCTGCGGCTCTCGCTGCTTTGATAAAGTCTTTCGCGGCTCTGGACGGGATGAAGGTCCTGGTCCATGGCGGTGGCAGGACAGCGACCGAGGTGAGCGCCAAGCTTGGCATCGAAACGGTCATGGTAGGCGGACGCCGCGTGACTGATGCCGACACTCTCAAGGTCGTTACGGCGGTTTATACCGGCCTGGTGAACAAGAACGTGGTGGCGCAGCTGCAGGCTCAGGGAGTGAATGCATTCGGAATGTGCGGTGCCGACTTCGGCTATATGAAGAGCATGAAGCGTCCCGTGACTGCGGAAGGCGTAGACTACGGCTTCGTGGGCGATGTGACCGAAGTGGACTACGATGCCCTGTCCGTGCTGCTTTTCAAGAAATATGTGCCTGTGATCGCCCCGATCACGCACGACGGCTTCGGACAGCTGCTCAATACCAATGCCGACACGGTGGCTTCCGAGACCGCCCAGGCTCTCTCGCGCATCTTCGATGTGACGCTGACCTACTGTTTTGAGAAGGAAGGCGTGCTGGACAAGGATGGGAATGTCATTCCTGAGATCGATGCGGAGAAGTTCGTGGCTCTGAAGGAGGACGGAACCGTAAGCGGCGGCATGCTGCCAAAGCTTGAAAACGCATTTGCGGCCCTTGCAAGCGGTGTGAAAGAGGTGGTGATCACCTCGGCTCAGAAGCTTGAGGGCGGTACGAAAATCACATTATAGATTATGGAAATCCGGACTGCAGATCTCATAGCCCTGCTCAAAGGCATGGTGGCGATTCCTTCACTCAGCCGTGAGGAAGGGGCCGTGGCTGACTTTATCGAGGCCTGGCTCTGTGCTCATGGACTCGTCCCTCAGAGAAAGGGCAACAACCTCTGGCTGGAACAGCCTGGCAGGGGAGACGGACGTCCGGTACTCCTGCTGAACGGTCATATCGACACGGTGAAGCCGGCTGCGGGATATACCCGTGACCCGTTTGCTCCTGTTGAAGAGGATGGTGCGATCTACGGTCTCGGTACCAACGACGACGGTGCGTCCGTGGTTTCGCTGTTGGGGGCATATCTCCAGCTGAGCTCGCGTCCGCAGCCATACCGTCTGATCTGGTCTGCGACTGCCGAGGAAGAAGTCTGCGGCGTCAACGGCATAGAGAGCATAATTCCCGAGATAGGTCCGATAGACCTTGGTATCATAGGCGAGCCGACCGGAATGCAGATGGCAGTGGCCGAGAAAGGATTGCTGGTACTGGATTGCACTGCACACGGAGTGTCCGGCCATGCTGCCAGAAACGAGGGCGTGAATGCACTCTACAAGGCTCTGGACGATATTTCGTGGATACGCGGCTATCAGTTTGAGAAGGTTTCCGAGTTCCTCGGACCTGTGAAGATGACTGCGACCATGATCGACTGCGGCAGCCAGCACAATGTGGTGCCGGCCGAGTGCCATTTCGTGGTGGATGTGCGTCCGAACGGGCTGTACAGCAACCAGGAAATAGTAGATATTATAAAGGAACATGTCGGCTGCGAGGTGAAGCCTCGTTCGCTGCGCCACAACAGCTCCAGCATTCCGGTGGAGCATCCGGTGGTGAAGAGGGGACTTGCGCTGGGCCTCGAGGCTTTCGGCTCTCCGACCACCAGCAACCAGACGGTGGTGGATTTCACCACCTTGAAGATAGGTCCCGGACAGTCATCCCGTTCGCACACGGCGGATGAGTTCATCAAACTGTCTGAGATATGCGAGGGTGTCGAGACATATGTCCGTCTCCTCGATGGTTTGAGTTTTTAATGCGGGCACAGGCCCGGAAATATAGAAGGATATGGCAAAACTTTGGGATAAAGGCTTCGATAACGATGCGAGGATAGATGCTTTCACTGTGGGCAGGGACCGCGAATTGGATCTCTATCTCGCTCCATACGACATAATGGGCACCATGGCCCACATCACTATGCTGGAGAGCGTTGGACTGCTTCCGTCCGAGGATCTGGCGGCTCTGCTCCCGGAACTGAAGAAGCTCTACAGGGAGGCCTGTGAGGGTAATTTTGTGATCGAGGACGACATCGAGGATGTACATTCCCAGGTGGAACTCATGCTGACCCGCAAGCTGGGCGACCTGGGCAAAAAGGTCCACACCGGACGTTCCCGCAACGATCAGGTGCTTGTGGATCTGAAACTTTTTTCGCGTGCCGCTCTGCGCAAGACAGTCGGCAAGGTGCAGCATCTCTTCGAGGTGCTCCAGGCCAAGAGCGAGCAGTACAAGGATGTGCTTATCCCGGGCTATACCCACCTCCAGGTGGCGATGCCTTCTTCTTTCGGACTTTGGTTCGGAGCCTATGCCGAGAGCCTCGTCGACGATATGTCCGTACTCAAGGCGGCGTGGGACGTGACTAATCAGAATCCTCTTGGTTCTGCAGCGGGCTATGGCTCTTCTGCGCCTCTGAACCGCAAACTGACTACCAAACTGCTGGGCTTCGACAATCTCGACTATAATGTGGTATATGCCCAGATGGGCCGTGGCAAGACCGAGCGTATCATCGCCTTTGCCTACGCTTCCGTGGCAGAGACTCTCGGCCGCCTGGCTTTCGACTGCTGCATGTATACCAGCCAGAATTTCGGTTTTATCCATCTTCCGGATGTGATGACCACGGGTTCGTCCATCATGCCTCACAAGAAGAATCCTGACGTGTTCGAACTCATTCGTGCCCATTGCAACAAGATTAATGGTATACAGAATACTATCCGTCTGATTTCCACCAACTTGCCTTCAGGCTACTTCCGTGATATGCAGCTGATCAAGGAGGTGTTCATCCCTATGTTCGAGGAGATGGACGACTGTCTGGATATAGCCGCCTATGCAATCGAGAATATGGAGGTTGTGAAGGATCTGATGGATGATCCGAAGTACAAACTTGCCTTTACTGTCGAGGAAGTGAACCATCTCGTGGCGCAAGGCGTGCCTTTCCGCGATGCCTACAAGCAGGTCGGCATGGCTGTCCAGAGGGGAGAGTTCGAGTATCACGGCGAACTCCACCACACTCACGAGGGCTCCATCGGAAACCTCTGCAATGCGCAGATTGCTTCTAAGATGGATGCTGTGCTCGACAGCTTCACTTTCGATCGCGTCGATGAGGCCGTTGAGGCTCTGACAAAGTAATTCTTCGTCTATGCGCGTATTTCATGATTCATTCATACATGCAGCCCTGATTGTCTTGGGGCTGCTGTTTTCGTCTTGCGGAACTCCGTCGTGCGCGTCGTCTTCGACTTCGGAGGATGTTGCCGATGCTTCTGATAATCAGTCTCTTCCGGTGGTGCTTGGGGATGAGCGTGCCGACGTGTATATGCCACTTCTGGAGGGCAAGCGTGTGGCTGTTTTCAGCAATCATTCCGGAATTGTCGGCGATCGGGCCGAGGGGCTGAAGGTTCCTGCAGGCAGTTTTTCGCTTCCTGCTGATGACGACGTGGAGGCATGGAGACGCCTCGACGAGGAAAGTCTCGTGCCCTTCGGTACGCCTGCCGATTCTTCAGCCGGAGTGAAGTATGGTCCGCATATCCTGGATGTGCTTTTGTCATCCGGAGTCAACGTTACTGCAATCTTTTCTCCCGAACACGGCTTCCGTGGAAATGCCGATGCGGGTGCGAAAGTATCCAGTTCTGTAGATGAACTTACCGGTGTTCCGATTTTGTCGCTATATTCGGGGAAAGAGCACAAGCCTTCACCCGAGTCTATGTCTCAGTTTGATGTTCTGGTGGTGGATATCCAGGATGTCGGATTGCGTTATTATACGTATTACGTGACTATGCACCACCTTATGGAGGCTTGTGCGGAGTACGGCAAATCCTTTGTAGTACTTGATCGCCCGAATCCAAACGGCTTCTATGTTGATGGTCCGATTTTGGACATGAAGTATAAGTCCGGGATTGGTTGGCTGCCTATTGCAATGGTGCATGGAATGACTCTTGGCGAGCTCGCGCAAATGATAGTGGGTGAGGGCTGGCTTGGCTCCGATGCGGTTGAGGGCTGCGGCGACGATGTCGTAAAGCCTATCGCCGACGACATGGTCCGCGGCTCCCGCAAACTGGACCTGCATGTGGTGCCATGCCTGAACTACACCCATTCCACCCGCTACAATCTCCTCGTCCCTCCGTCTCCGAACCTGAAGGACATGAAGTCGATCTACCTCTACTCATCGACCTGTTTCTTCGAGGGCAGTGTGGTGACCGCCGGCCGTGGCACCCAGTGGCCGTTCGAAATTTATGGCCATCCGGGGATGGTGGCAACTGAGTTTGATTTTACGCCACGAAGCATCCCGGGTGCGACCAAACCGCGTTATCAGGATCAGCTTTGCCATGGCGTCGATCTCAGGGGTAAGCCATTGCGCGAAATCTGGGCCGAGGGGGCTTCCATGACCTATTTCGTCGATGCCTATGCCCGCATGTTGGCCAACCCTTCCGCTTGTTCGAAACCTGTAGATTTCTTTCTGAAGACCAATCATTTCGAACTGCAGATCGGCCGCTCCTATGCCCGCGAGATGATGCTCGCTTCTGCCGCCTCGCTTACAGTCCCTGCCGCAACGGTCCCTGCGTCCGATGCCGTTTCTTCTGCAGCAGTTTCTGCGCCCGATGCCGTTTCTTCTGCAGCAGTTCCTGCGCCCGATGCCGTTTCTTCTGCCGTCGTTTCCGCGTCCGATGCCGTTCAAGATCTAGCGGCGGCGATCAAAGCTCGTTGGGCTGACGATGTCGCTGCCTTCACTGAGTTCCGTCGTCCGTATCTTCTCTATCCCGAGAATTGATTTTGTCACAGCTGCGGAATCTGCCCTTGGATCTTGCAGCTGTGGCGGATTTTTCTCCAATTTCGACTGATTTTTGTCACAGTTGCAGAATTTGAACTGAAATCTTGCATCTGTGGCTAGAGCAAGAGGCATCTGCGTACCTGTCCGACGGTGACATATGGCTGGTTTTTTGATGCGATGGAGTTCTTTTTCAATCGGTACTTCTCTAAAATATCTTCGGCAATCCTGCGACGCGTCTTTTCGGGTAATGCATATACGGAACAATAATCATTGTCAGTACAATATCTAGGCACATAGATGGTATCAACAATCCTGCAAAGTTCGATGTCGCTCATTAATCTCAGGTCCATCCGTCCTTTTTCGTTACGGAGGATTTTTTCAAGGTCAAACTCCGGCATGCCTTTCTCAATTGTCTCAAGGCTGATTTCAATTCCGATCTTTTCATCTGTCTTTTGCTCTTTGATCCAGCTTTCATCTGTAATCCGATTCATCTGGAAAAGGAAATTGCGTGGGGTAACGAAAATGCTCTCGACATAATCTGTGTCTATTACGTCTTTTCTAACGAGCAAGCCGCTCTTTTCCATTCTCCATTCCTTTGGAATTGGCGAGTTTCTGCTTAGGAATCGTGCGCGTCCGCTGTTGCTGATCATTTCTTGGGGCTCATCTCGACCAAGATCATCCGTGAAATAACTATTTACGGAACAATGCTTATAGCCCATCGCCGTGGAACTGAGCCCATGGTGAAGTCCTTGCCGCAGGACATAACTTAGGCCGATCGTGATTCTTCTAGCACCTATCAGCTGATCGATGAATGGCTCTCTGTCTCCGAATCGACCTGAGCGTTTGTATTTCGCGTTGAAGTAACGGGAGTATTTGTTCCTGTAGTCGGAAAGAACTTGCCTCGGAACGCTGGAACGTATGCAGTTATGCAGGTGGGTTGGTAGAAACGAGTCGGCAAGGATTTGAGAATCATTGATATAACATGCTTCCGCCAAGAAATTGAAGGCATGGATGTAGTCGTCATCGCTTCTGAAGAAAAGTTCATTGTGTGATGCGAGACTGATATGGTAGATACCGGTTTTCATAGCATTCCAGACATAATAATTCAACCCCACGATCCCGACACACCTGCACAAATCTCCGTCACGATGCGTCGGAATGCTATTTTGATGTACAAATTTATGTTTTTCCCTTCTAATGTACAATGGTCTTTGCCGCAGCTGCAGAATTTGAACTGAAATCTTGCATCTGTGGCGGATTTTCGTCCAAAACAAACGAATTCGTGCCGCAGCTGCAGAATACGGACTGCAATCTTGCAGCTGTGGCTAGAGTCTGGATGAGGGGAGGAGAGGGGAGGGGAGAAATTGGATAAAAACTTGTCAAAAATCGGTCAATTATAAAATAATTGCTATATTAGCAAGTTGAAAACGAATATA
>JAKSJK010000027.1 GCA_024398095.1 Bacteroidales bacterium | reverse complement strand
CGAGAGGCCGGGTCATTTCGCGTAGCAAGATGGCGAAGATATATGCTGAAATGCTGCTCAGGGACCAGTGGGTGATCCTTCATTCTTCCAACCAGAGGATGGCTGACACCAGTCTTGTCTACAAGGATATACTTGTCAGATATGGCTATTCGGAGCAGGACTACCGCAAGAGTGTCAACCATTACATACAGGACTCTGAAAGGTATGCGCGCATCCTCAAGAAGTCGGCTGACATTCTGGAAAAGAGGCATAAGAAGCTCATCTCGCTGAAGCAGCAGCTGGACTCGCTTGTACAGGAAAAGCATGTCTACAACATGGCTCCACGCGGTTTGAAGCAGTTGTCTAATCCTAAGGACAGGGACAACTGCCGTGTGAATGACGCCATTTTCTTTGTGGACTCCATTCCAAGCTGGGACTGGCATATAGACCCGTCAAGGGGATGGGATACGCTGTGGCGCGGTCCGCTGCTTGACATAGATACGACGCTCGTCGTGAAGGACACGACGCTGTGTGCAACAGATACAACTGCCGTATGCTCCGCTTCGACGAAATAGTTTTCGGGCCTATAAAAAGCCGCCGCCTGGGTTCATCTCTTGGGGTGAATCTATTGCCAGCGAAAGGAAAATTATGTAACTTTGACTGTATTTATTGCGAATGCGGGTGGAATAAAGACGGCCGCTGCGACAATGAAATGCCTGACAGGCATGCGGTTGCGCAGGCACTTGAAGTGAAGATTTCGGAGTGCATCGCCAAGGGAATACAGATAGACTCGATTACATTTTCCGGCAACGGCGAACCGACGGTCAATCCCGATTTCCCGGCTATCGTGGATGTTACGGTGGAACTGAGAAACCGTCTTTGCCCTTCTGCTGTGGTTTCGGTGCTGAGCAATGCCACGATGCTTCACAGGGCTGATGTTGTGGAAGCTCTCAGGAAGGTCGACAATCCGATACTCAAGATGGATGCGGTCGACAGAAGGGGAGCGGAACTGATCAACAGACCTCAGGGGGACTGGCAGTTCGACAGATTGATGGAGGGCATGAAGAAGTTTGACGGGAATTTCATCCTGCAGACTATGTTCCTCTCATCCGATGAGTTCGATACCGCCGATATGCTGGGCAGCTGGATGGATGCGGTGAGAGAGTTGAGGCCGAGAAAGGTAATGATATATACGCTGGACCGTGAAACGCCTCAGAAGGGATTGAGAAAATACACGGTGGAGGAGATGGCCGAAATGGTACATCCTCTTTTGGAAGAAGGATTTGATATACAGATAAAAGGTTAACCATAGTAATTATGACAGATTATTTGAAGAGGTACGGATATACTCCGGACATCAACGAAATCAACCGCTGCCTTGGCAATATTGCAGGCAGCCTTGAGAATTTTACCACCGAGCAGGTGCTCAAGGATTGCTTTTCGATGATGGACCTTACGTCCCTCAAGACTCAGGATACAGAAGCATCCATCGCGAAGCTCGTGAAGAAGGTTAATGAATTCCAGGCAAGCTATCCGGATTTCCCTAATCCTGCTTCCATCTGCGTGTTCTCCAACTTCGCAAAGACTGTGAAGGATGTCAAGACTGCCGATGATGTGCATATCACAGTTGTATCGGCTTGTTTCCCATCTTCCCAGAGTTTCCTCGAGGTTAAACTCAAAGAATGCGAGATGGCTGTTCGTGACGGTGCGGACGAGGTGGATATCGTCCTTGCACTCAATGCGTTCATGGCTGGTGACTATGAGAGGGCTTCTCATGAAATCCGCGAGGTGCGCAGGACAATCGATGCAGTAGCTGCAGAGCAGGGCCGCGAAGTTCATCTCAAGGTAATTCTCGAGACCGGACTTCTGGTTACCCCTGAAAACATCGCAAACGCTTCATTCCTGGCGATGGAGTCAGGTGCCGATTTTATCAAGACTTCCACCGGCAAGGTGGATGTGAACGCCACGCCTGTAGCAGCATTCGTTATGTGCGAGTGCATTGCAGCCTACTATCGTGTGACAGGAATGAAGGTAGGATTCAAGCCTGCCGGCGGCATGTCTACGGCAGCGGATGCAGCTTGCTACTATTCAATCGTGGCAACTGTGCTCGGCAAAGAGTGGCTCAACAAGGATCTCTTCCGTTTCGGTGTGAGCCGAATGGCTAACAACCTCCTCTCCGAGATCAACCAGAAGACTGTCAGTTTCTTCTAGAAGACCTTATCCGTGTAGCTCAAGGCGCTGTGTATCAGGGCTTTGGGTGTCGGTTTTCGAAAAGGGGACAATTTTTGAAATATCAAATCGCCGTTTCTCAGTATTGAGACGGCGATTTTTAATTTTATCCGTGTATAATTAGCGTACACGGATAGGTAACGATACTTTTGCTGCTGTAAAAACTAAAAGCGATGAAAAAGTATCTGACACTTATTCTTCCGGCAGTGCTGCTGTCGTGTTCGAAACTTGGTCCCGACAACCCATACGATTCCGTGGACTTTCTCTATGGCAAGAATCTCACGCATGATGAGATCGTGCTTGGAGGCAAGCTGGAAAATCCCTACAAAACCGGCAATATCCAGGCGGCCTTTGATTGTCTCTACCCGACGAAATCGCGACAGCCGGTGGAAACTACAGACCTGTATGTGCGTTTTCTGCCGGCGGACGAAAACCAGTATGATCTTCTCGAGAGTCTTGGGTTGAATCTGGTGGACCACCCTCTTGACTACGAGATACTAAGAGACGGAGACTGGTACAGTGATCCGACTCTCCCTGAGAATTCAATCACTTGGCAGTACGCAGTTGTACCGAAGGATTTCGTTTTCCCGGAGGGAATCAGATATGAGAAGCTGGATGAATGCTTCCTGGCCGAGCACGCTGTCTCCGGAAAGGCAGCTGATGTGGATTGGGAGGCCGTGGAGGAGATGTCCTACCGCATGACCGGAAATCTGCCTCGGACCAAGGCAGAAGGGGAGGAAGTCCAGGCCGTGCCGTCCGGCAGGATTACGATAGTGGATTCTAAATTTGCCGGCGGCAAGCCAGTTGGAGTCGCCGGAGTGATGGTCGTGTGCAATTCATTCATCAAGTTCGACAAGTGCTACACCGATCGCGACGGTTATTACTCAATGAAGAAGCGCTTCGATGCCGAGGTGCACTACAGGCTTGTATTCAAGAACGAAAAGGACTTCAACATCGGTTTCAATTTCCTGCTTGTGCCGGCCTCCGTTTCCACCTTGGGCACTTCCGACGCTAAGGGGGTGAACCTGACTGTCACCCTGGATTCAGAGACCAAACTCTACACCCGGTCGGTTGTGAACAATGCCGCATACGACTACATGTGTCTTTGCGCCGATGAAAGTTTCGGGGTGCAGGCGCCTCCGAAAGACATACGCATATGGATATTCAACAAGATCGAACCTAGCTCCTGCGTGATGCTGCATCACGGAACCATCGTGGACATGTCTTGGATTGCTTCCTTCCTTGGAGCATGGTCTTCCCTCGTGACATTGTTCACGCCGGACATCACGATCGGAACTGCCGCAAGCAAGTCCTATGATAGCATCTACGCTTCAACGGTTCATGAATTGGCCCATTCCAGTCATTTTGCCGTGGTCGGAAAGAAGTACTGGGATGACTACATCTCGTATATCGCAACTTCCTTCCTTTCGACGGGAAGCATGTATGGTGACGGAAACGGGAATGGTGCCGGCTGCTGCGAAGTCGGGGAGATGTGGGCCTACTATCTGCAGGCGAAGCTGTACAAGGAGCGCTATGGCGGTACCTTCCCTGCGTTCGGCACCTCGGAATGGTTCCATCCGCAGATACTCCGCTATCTGGATGAGAGGGGACTCGGTCCGAAGGAGATCTTTGCCGCCATGGATGGCGAAATTGCCGGAAGGGGAGCGTTGAAGGACAGGCTGATATCCCTGTATCCATCCAAGAAGAAGATTATCGACCAGGTATTCAACAGGTACGATTAGGATGAAGAGACTATTCCTGGCGTTCGTGGCGTCTTTGATGTGCTTTTCAACAATAGATGCTCAGCAGTGGGCCGTTACCACGAATCTTGCGGCCCTTGCTGACCTGGGAACCCTGAATGTGGAAGCTGCCTATTCTCCTGCGCAGCATTGGACACTGGATGCTGGGGTGAAGTATAATCCGTTTACATATGGTCGCGGTGAGGGACAGTTTCAGCAGCGTCACCAGACCTGGTGGGCCGGAGCCCGCTGGTGGCCATGGCACAGTTATGCCGGATGGTGGCTGTCCGGCAAGGTTCAGTATCAGGAGTATAATTTCGGCGGAATCTTTTCGGACAGGACCGAGGAGGGCGATAAGGCCGGATTCGGTGTCACTGCGGGTTATACTTATATGCTTACCTCCCATTTGAATATGGAATTCGGCCTCGGTCTCTGGGGCGGATATAAGTGGTATGCGGTCTACGCATGTCCGAAGTGCGGAATGAAACTGGATTCCGGCAGCAAGCCTTTTGTGCTTCCGAATGATTTGATGATAGCGATCAGTTATGTATTCTAAATTGCCCATAATCCTGCTGGCGGCCGTGCTCTTGGTTCAGTGTACGGCAGTAAGGAGAGTTTCCAGGCTGACTGCGGCCGCGGACGGACTATCCATGACCCTTCCCGGGGATGAGGAGATGGAGGAAAAGAGAGAGGAAATCATAAAGAAGGTGGTCACAGACAGTACGGTGAAGGGCGATCCCTTGATCATGAATGCGATCAGGGATGAGGAAACGGGGGAGATGGTCGCGACGGATGTAATTACCGCCTCCAAGGTTACCGCCCGCTTCCGCCATGTCGCCGAGCGTTTCGGCAAGGTGGCTATCGAGTTCGATATAAATGTCCCGGCCTCCCTGATGGATTCCAAATGGCAGCTGCGTTTCTTCCCGGAAATGATACTGCAGCGCGACACGTCCTCCATGGAACCTATCTATATAACCGGCAGCAGGTATCGCAATGCCCAGCTGAGAGGATACCAGCGCTATGCCGCCTTCCTCTCTTCCATCATTACCGATACCACGGATTTTGTCTATCTGCACCTGCTGGAAGTTTTCCTGGAGAGGAATTATCCGGAGACCTATGCGATGAAGACAGACTCTACCCTGGTTGCCGAGCCGGAGGCGGAAAACCTGTTCGGGGTGACCCAGCGCCAGGCTTTGGAACATTACAAGAAGACTTTGCTGATGCGTCGCAACGATCGCAGGATCAGACGCCGGGGCACCATGTACGCCAAGTATGTGAAGGATCCGATAGTGAAGGATGGAATACGTCTGGATACCGTGATAGCCGCCCCCGACGGCAGCCTGGTCTACAGATATGTCCAGGAGGTCGATTCGCGTCCGGGACTCAGGAGGATAACTGTTTCCATAGACGGGGATGTGTATGACTATGGAAAGAAGATATGCGCTCTGCCACGTCCTGACAGCCTTGTCTTCTATGTCAGTTCGCTCTCGACCCTTGCAGACCAGACTGAAAGATACATGACAAGGGTGGTGGAGAGAAATGCCTATGACAAGACTCTGGCACTTATCGACTTCTCCGTGGGTAAATCAGTGATCGACACCTCCTTGGGGTGCAATGCGGGAGAACTTGTCCGGATGCGCAGGGGCGTGGACGAGGTGCTTGGGAACGAGGCTTTCGAACTGGATTCCCTGATTCTGACAGCTTCCTGTTCCCCCGAGGGTGCCTATTTGAAGAACGCTTCCCTGGCCAAGTCCAGGGCCTCGTCGCTGAGACGTTTCCTGGGATTGGATGATCTGGTGAGGAATGCGAAGGTGATGGATCGCTCGATTCCGGAGAACTGGGAACTTCTGGAGAAACTCGTTGAGGCTGACAGGGAGATTGCGGATTCACGGAAATCTGCCCTGCTTGCATTGATCAGAGGCAATCAGACGCCAGATGTAAAGGAAGCAAAACTGTCCAAGATGCCGGAGTACAGGTACCTCAGGGAAAAACTCTATCCTCGGCTGCGGACGGTGCAGATGGAATTCTATACCCACCGCGCCGGTATGATCAAGGATACAATACATACCACAGAACTGGATACGGTATACATGGCTGGCCTGGAGGCCTTGCGCAATCTGGATTATAAGGGGGCTGTTGAGCGTCTTCGTCCGTATCGGGATTACAATGCCGCGCTTGCCCTGGTGTCCATGTCCTACAACCACACCGCCCTGGATGTGCTGGACGGCCTGACGCGCCATGGACTGGATGGGGGAGATTCCGCTGAGGCGAAAGTCTTATACCTCAAGGCTCTGGTGCTGGCGAGGCTCGAACGCTGGGCGGAAGCCCTCGATTGCTTCCGCAGGAGTGTGGAGCTGGATCCTTCCATGGTGCACAGGGCGAACCTGGATCCGGAACTCAGCGAACTGAAGAGACTGAATTTCGATTGATATGCCTTTCAATACTTTATATATATGAACAAAATCAGCTATTTGATTGCGGCGGCTCTGACAGTCGGTGCCTGCGCGCAGAAGATGGAAACCACTCCTGTGGTTTCAGAGGGGGAATTTGTGGATCTGGAGGTCTGTGTGCCAAGGATTGCTACCAAGGCGACCGGCGGGGACGATGCCCGGGTGGGAAGCTATCAGGTGTTTGTCTTCCGTCAGAACGGAACTCTCGAGGCTGGATCCTATGGCCAGGAATCCTCGAATGTCCTGAAGGTCTCCCAGGGAGAAAAGACTGTTGCCGTACTGACCAACTGTGCCAAGATTACTGATAACCTGGATCTCAACGGCTTGAGGAACAAGGTTGTAAAGCTTGAGGATAACACTTTGAGCGCTGTGCAGATGTTCGGAACGGAGTCGGTTACTGTCAATGCGGATGCTTCGGTCACAGTTGAGGTGACAAGACTGGTTGCGAAGATTGAGATCTCTGGAATCAGGAATTCCATCACTCTGGACCAATACAGCAACCAGCCGGTTGTCTTGAAGTCCATCTTCCTTGAGAATGTGGTGGGCAGCAGGACTCTTGCAGGAGCGGATGCCAACATGGTCTGGTACAATCAGCTCGGCAATAAGAATCAGGTTCCGGCATTTCTCTGTGACACCTTTACGGGAGTGGAGATCGCCAAGGGCGCGAGCCTTGATGTGGACAGGCATTTCTACTGTTACCCGAACTCGGCGGAGGAGAGCAATTCCGCAACCTGGTCGCCTCGTCCTACCCGTCTGGTGGTGCAGGTTGAGATTGCCGGATCCGACTGGTATTATCCGATAACCATTGCTAACGTGACTGCCAACAGGCATTACACCATTTCCGGCCTCAACATTACCAGGATAGGTGCGGAGAATCCTGATGAGGTAATATCTTCCCACAACCTGACTTTCAATATTACCGTCAAGGACTGGGAGGATGAGGATATGAGCGAGATTACTATCTGATTTTTTGCGTTATGATGAAGAAATTGCCGTCTGTAGTGCTGTTGGTGGCCTTGTGCCTGAACTTTGTGTCGTGTATCAAGGAGGATAGGACGGAGTGTCCGTGCTATCTGGTCCTGGATATGTCGGGGATTGACGGGAGTGTGTTTGGACAGGTTGGGTTGAGTGTCCTGTCTGCAGGCGGCTTTCTTCATTCTGACGTCCTGCGGGATGTGTATCCGTCTGATTATACCGTGAAGGTGCCTCGCCGCGGTGTCGTAGTGACAGCCTTCCATGGCATGGGGGTGGCTTTCAATCCGGAGAAAGGTTTTGCCGTGCCCAAGGGAGAGGCTTTCCCGGAGTTGTGGATGTATGGCTCCCGCGTGGATACCGATGCGGATGTGGCCAGGGATACGGTACGGCTTTGCAAGAGTTTCTGCCGTCTGACCATACATTTGCTCTCCGATGGGGAACCCATACCTTTTTCAGTGGGGATCGACAGCCATGTGTGCGGGTATGCTCCGGATGGAACGATACTCCCGGGAGACTTCCTTGTTGATCTGAAACCGGACAGCCGCGGAGATTGTACGGTATGTGTGCCTCGCCAGAGTGACGATTCCATGGGACTGTCTCTTATCGATTCCGGAGATGTGGTCAGACGCTTTGCGCTCGGGCACTACATTGAAGAAAGTGGCTTCAACTGGTCCAGTCCTGATTTGCAGGATATAGAGCTGACCGTGGACTTTTCTCGTACAACAGTTTCGTTTATCATACGAAACTGGGAGATCACACATGAGTTCTATGTTGAAATCTAAGATAAATTCTTTCTGGTTTGAAAAGATTTCCTATCTTTGCAAAACCACTTGCGCGGGTGGCGAAATGGTAGACGCGCTAGTTTCAGGAGCTAGTGGGGTAAAACCTGTGTGAGTTCGAGTCTCATCTCGCGCACGAAAAAAGAGTTCAGTGTTTTCGCTGAACTCTTTTTTCGTCTGTCTTTCGTGTGGACTAGATTGTCTTGCTGATCTTGTAGCTGCCGGCTGCGTATACTTCGGATTTCTCCTCTCCCGGGAGTTTTACTGTGGCATAGGCACCGTCAGGAATGGTGAACTCCCAATTCCAGGTGTCGCCGGAGTACTTCCATGCGCTCTTGATGAGTCCTGCAGCGGACTGGTAGGAAGCATCGATACTGCCGAGCCTCTTGTCCGGGATAGGGGACATTATGATATGCTTGAAGCCTGGTTCTGCCGGGTCTGCGCAGATGCCGGCTGCTGTTTCCCAGATCCACTGGCAGACGCATCCGTAGGCGTAGTGGTTGAATGAGTTCATGCCCTTCGGACCCATTCCTTCTTCAATGGTGTAGCTGTTCCAACGCTCCCAGATGGTGGTTGCGCCGTTGTCAACGGAGTAGAGCCAGCTTGGATTCTTGCGCTGGAAGAGAAGCTCCCAGGCTATGTCTCCCATGCCGTTGTCGGTGAGTGTCTGCATCAGGATGGATGTGCCCAGGAATCCGGTCTGGAGGCAGTTGTCGTGGTCTGCGAAGTTCTGGCGCAAACGGGCTGTCATGGCCTCCTTGGCTTCGCCGCTGACAAGATTGTTCTTCAGGGCGAAGAGGGCAGGGGTCTGCATTGTATTCAGGATTTCCAGCTTGAAACTGCCGTCTTCATTGAGGAAGCTTTCTTTCAGGTAGTGGCGTGCTTCCTCGGTCATTGCCTCATACTTGGCGGCGTCGCGTCCTGTGGCGGCGGCCATGTCACGCATCATCGCTGCATCGATAGCCCAGTATGATCCGCAGAGGAAGTTCCAATAGTGCAGCGCCTCCGGGAGCACTATCTTCTTTCCGTCTGGGCCGACACCCTTGTATTTCCCGCTGCAGCTCTCGAGAGGCTCATAGCTGAGCCAGTCTGCCCACTGGTAATTGCCGCTTTCTGCAGCCAGGGCCGCATGGTCATACTTGTTTGCTGCCACGTGGTCCATATAGATTTCCATGGATTCCCAACTTTCGTCCACGATGGAATCATCGCCGAACTGTTTCCAGATGGTCCAAGGCACGATGACGCCGGCATCTGCCCAGCCTACGCGCATCATATTGTTCTCTTCAGCTCCGTACTGAGCCTTAGGCGCCACGCCCGGATATCCGCCCTTAGGGGACTGGGAGTCGCGCATGTCGCGAAGCCACTTGTGGAAGAAGGCATCGGTGTTGGCAAAGAAGGAACCGGTTTCGGTGAAGACCTGTGTGTCCGCAGTCCATCCGAGACGTTCGTCGCGCTGAGGACAGTCGGTAGGGACGGAGAGATAGTTGGATCTCTGTCCCCATAAGGTATTGGAAATCAGTTTATTGATAAGGTCGCTGCCAGTTGTGACAACTCCGGTTTCCAATTTCTCTGTGATTGAGGACACCGGGATGGACTTCACTCTCTTGATTGTGACATCACCATCTGCGGTAACCGAAATATAGCGATAACCGTAGAAGGTGCAGGTCGGATGATAGGTTACGGTCTTATTGCCGCCCGCAAAGGTGTAGTCGAGCCTCATGTCGATGTCGTGGGCACGGAGGTTGGTGCGATGAACGCTGCCCTCTGGGCCGTCCATGCCGCGGGACTTGGCGCCGTTGCCGTCGTTGAGCAGCTCGCCCGGCAGGCAGGTCAGCTTCACGCCTTCTGCAGCCTTGAACTCGAATTCAGGCACCGCTGCGCAGTTCTGACCGAAGTCTACAACTAGAGTTTCACCCTCGGAAAGTTTCATGGCCTGGCCGTCTTTGTAGCTGCGCAGTTTCACAACCTTGCCGGCCTCGCCTTCGCAGGAGTCTTTTACATCTTTCCATACATAGGCCTCGACAGGCTTGAGTTCCAGGTCGTTGCGGAGATAGATCTCGGCTCCGCAGGTCGGTACGATCTCGCCGCAGAATTCGCAGTTCACTATCGGGGTGACGAGCTTCTCCGGAGTGAGATAACCCGGAAGTTCGCGTGCATCGTACTCCTCTCCGTCAAAGATGGCGGCATGTTTCACCGGTCCGGCGATTCCGGCCTTCCAATTTTCAGTGTCCGTACCTATATATTCCACGAATCCGTCTGCATATGTCAGCTCCAACACTGCACGGAAGGCCACTCTCTGGCCTCTCATGGTCGGTGCGTTGTGCGGGGAGACGATCTTGTCTGCCCACCAGCCTGGGGTAACCTGTGCTGCAAGCACGGTTTCCTGACTCATGAGTCCGGTGATATCGTAGGTGTAGGCGATCTTTGTCTTCTCGTAGTGGGTGAAGCCAGGCTTGAGTATTTCTTCGCCGACTGACTGGCCGTTTACGAAGAGCTGGTAGACGCCGAGTCCCGTGGTCATCCATTTGGCGGAAACCAGCCCTTTGGCCGGCTTTACCCCGCTGACAAACCAGACGGCACCGTCAGCTGCACGATGTCCTCTCTGGAGAGGTCCCTTCACATACTGGGAATCGGGGGAGGAAATCCACTCGGAACACTCCCAGGTGCTGCTGTCAAGGGGTTCGGTAAGCTGGCTTGCAGGTTTGCTGCATGAAATCCAGATAAGGGAACAAAAGGCAGCCGCGGCTGCAAAAGTTTTGAGTTTCATAGAGTGTTTTTATGTGACGTCAGCAAATATACAAAAAAAAGAGGAGCCGCAGCAACGGCTCCCCTGGTCGAGAAGAGGCGACTCGAACGCCCGACCCCTACGTCCCGAACGTAGTGCGCTACCAACTGCGCTACTTCTCGATTGCAGGTGCAAATTTAGCAAAAATTTTTTCCATTGGACAATAATAACGAAAAAACGCTGCCCGGAGGACAACGTTTTTTATTAGCTATAGAAACCTGAAAGGTCCTTTCGTTATGAAAGCTTGTTGATGAAAACTGCGAGACCGCTCTTGAGGTTTGCTGCCTTGTTCTTGTGGATGACGCCGATCTTTGCGAGCTTGTCGATCATTGCGTAAACCTTAGGTGCGTTAGCCTCGGCTGCTGCCTTGTCAGTGGTGTTCCTCAGGTCGCGGATTGCGTTCCTGGTGGTCTTTGCATAATACTTGTTATGCAATCTGCGCCTCTCGCTCTGGCGATTGCGCTTGTCTGCTGATGCGTGATTTGCCATTATTGTATTTTTTATATTTTCTAGTAGTGGGTAGGGGAATCGAACCCCTATTGCGAGAATGAAAATCTCGAGTACTAACCGTTATACGAACCCACCGGCTCCAATTTGGCTTTCACCAATTGGGTTGCAAAGGTAGTAATAATTTTTTACCCTGCAAAACTTTTTAGTCTTTTTGCTCAATCATCGTGTCAGCCCACTGGAATGAGTAAAGCAAAGCTTCCGTCTGCCTCATGTACTGGCGCTTGTCGTATTTCGGAGCGTAGACCCATGCTTCGAAAACCAGGATTTCCTTACCGTCGAGGCTGTAGAATGAGTGAGAGACGAACGGACCTCCCATGAAGTCGTTCTTTACCTCCCAGAAGCCTCTGGTCTCTGCAAACGCATGTCCTTTGTAGTTGGCATAGGTGACACGTGGGGTGGCATAGGTGCTGGTGGTCATGTACGAGCCTTCGAACATGCCCGGAACATTCTCCTGGAGAGCCTTGTTGCGATGCTCTATGATCTTTTTTGCTGTGAGTTCGTCATCTCCTTCGACCGGATAGCGGTAGACAAAGATGTCGCGGTAGACATAGGTGTTCTCGTAGCCGACCCATGCAAAGTCGGAGGTAACCTTCTTGAGCTGGTAGCCGGTAGGGAAGACGATGGAGCCTCCGAAGACCTTTGCAAGCTGCATCCTTATGTCGCTTTCCTCGTACAGGCGGGCATTCGCCACGACTCTGTCGCGTTCCGCCTGCTCGAGACGGGCCTTGATCTTCTCGATGTCGTTGTTCACAACCTCGACTGCCTGCTCAGGGCTGTCGGCGTTTATGATGATGATGCACTGCGGACGTGCCCACTTATTGTTCTTGAACGCGATGCCAGGCTCGGTTACATCGGGACTGATGTGTACCATGATGATGTTCCTATGGGCCTGGAACATGTTTGTGAATCCGTTCGGAGTCACGTATGCGAGATTATAGAGAGGCTCCGGCTGCGGCAGGAAGTCGCAGTCGCAGGCGAGATTCTCGCGCAGGGCTTCTCCGAGTTCGCCGTCCCAGTAGTACTTCTCGATCACGACCATTACCTCGCCGGCCTTGCCGCTGACGTTAGGAAGCAGTGCCTTGTGGTCGCCGCCTTTGCAGGAACCGAGTCCCAGGATTCCGGTTGCAATCAGGATTGCTGAAATAATTTTTCTCATATCTGTGTTGTTATTGTTATCAATGGAGGAGTCTGGATATGTCGTTGCCGAAGGCCAGTATCATGATGCCGAACAGGATGATCAGTCCGATTACCTGGGCCCCCATCAGGAAATTGTCGCTAGGTTTTTTCCCCGTGATCATTTCGTAGATGGTGAATACTATGTGTCCGCCGTCAAGCGCCGGAATAGGCAGCAGGTTCATTACTCCGAGCATGATCGAAAGCAGGGCGAGTATGTTCCAGAATGCGTACCAGTTCCATGCCGACGGGAATACCTGGCCGATGCTTATGAAGCTGCCGACCGACTTGTAGGCCCCCGTGCTCGGGGTCGCTACCATCTTCAGATCCTTGAGGTAGCCGCCGATGGTGGTGAAGGTAAGCTTGAATCCGGCAGGAATTGCCTGGATGAAGTTGTAGTCCTTCCTCTGGACATTGACAGGGGCGAGGGCGACTCCAAGCATTCCGGTGCTGTCTATCTGCAGGTTCATGGCCAGTGTGTCGCGGCCGCGGACGACGAGAGCCTCTACCTGTGTTCCCTTGTTGGCGCGGAGTACGGAGCTTGCGTCCTGCAGCCATCTGGTCTGTTCTCCGGCAAGGCTGATGATCATGTCGCCTTTTTCAAGGCCCGATTCCAGGTTGGGAGAGGTTTCCAGAAGTCCGTCGATTACAAACGGCCTTGCCACGTCGAACATGTCCGGGGTGTTCAGGATCTCGGACATCCTGCTCTGGTCTATGTATATGTCTAGGGTGTCGCCGTCACGCAGCACGGTAACCTTGCCGGCGTTGTTGCGGGCGAGGTCGGCCTGTATCATCCCGAAATTCTCGGGAACGTAGTCGTCTATGAGCAGTATGTGGTCTCCGTTTCGGAAACCCATGTCGTAGGAGAGCTCGTTGACGTAGATGTCGGTATTCTCATTGCTTATATACGCGCTGCCCCAGTGGGCGAGTATGCATATATATAGGAATATTGCAAGAATGAAGTTGAACAGGACACCTCCGACCATGATGAGAAGCCTCTGCCAGGCTTTCTTACTTCTGAATTCCCATGGCTGCGGGGCTCCCTTGAGCTGCTCGGTGTCCATGGATTCGTCTACCATTCCGGCTATCTTGCAGTAGCCTCCGATCGGGAGCCAGCCTATGCCGAAGTCGGTCTCGTAGTTCGCCAGCCGTGGCAGATATTTCTTTATGAAGGGGTTATTCCTGGTGCTGAACAGCCGTATGCCTCCGATATCCATGAAAAGATAGAACTTGTCCACCTTCACCTTGAAAATCCTGGCGAAGATGTAATGTCCGAATTCATGGACGATTACCAGTATGGAGAGTGCCAGGATTACCTGGAGCACCTTGAATAGCACAACCATCAGAACTGTTTTTTGTCAAGAAGTGTGGATGCGTACTTCTTCGCCTCGTCATTGCTTGCGAAGATGTCGTCCAGGCTCGGGTCTGCTACAAAATCCACACCATTCATGGTCTTTTCCACCAGGTCTGAGATTCCGTAGAAAGAAATCCTGTCCTGGAGATAGGCGGCGACGGCAACTTCGTTGGCTGCATTCATGATGCAGGACATATTTCCGCCTTTGCGTATGGACTCGAATGCGAGACCGAGTGAAGGGAACTTTGTGAAGTCCGGGGCGAAGAAACTCAGGCTGCCGAGCTCGGCGAAATCAAGTTTGCGGTTGTTCAGCGGCAGACGCTGAGGGTAGCCGAGTGCGTACTGGATGGGTTCGCGCATGTCCGGATGGCCCATCTGGGCGATCACGGCTCCGTCATCGAACTCCACCATCGAATGAATGATGGATTCAGGATGGACGACCACATTGATCTTCTCGGGTCCTACATTGAAAAGCCATTTGGCCTCGATCACCTCGAGTCCCTTGTTCATCATGGTGGCGGAATCGATGGTGATCTTGCTGCCCATGCTCCAGTTCGGATGCTTGAGGGCCTGGGCCTTGGTGGCGAGGGCAATCTGCTCCCTGTCCCAGGTGCGGAACGGTCCGCCCGATGCGGTCAGGTGGATCTTGCGTATGCGGTTGCCTGCACAGCCCTGGAGACACTGGAAGATAGCGGAGTGCTCAGAGTCGACAGGCAGGAGCGGTACCTGGTTTTCCGCTGCGAGGCGGGTCACGATGGATCCCGCCGCAACAAGGGTTTCCTTATTGGCCAGGGCGATTGCCTTGCCGGCCTTGATGGCCGCTACGGTCGAGGCAAGACCGCTGAAGCCGACCATCGCTGTCAGTACTATGTCTATGTTGCTGCCTTGAACAAGTTCGCAGACAGAGTCCATTCCGGCGAATACCTTGATCCCGTCCGGCTGGAGGGCGTCGGCTACCTCCCTGTATTTCTCTTCGTTGCAGATCACGACGCTGTTCGCGTCAAATTCACGTGCCTGCCGTATGAGCAGTTCGCTGGAGTTGTTGGCTGTGAGCAGTTCTACTTCGAAAAGGTCCCTGTGCTGGCTGATCACATCCAGGGCCTGCCTTCCTATGGATCCGGTCGATCCCAATATGGCTATTCTTCTCTTTCCCATCAGAAGTTGATGTATTTTGAAGGGTCTACAGGCTTGCCTTTGTACCAGACTTCCAGGTGAAGGTGGTCGCCCACGATCGCAATGGCTGATCCTGCAGCTACCTTGTCTCCTGCCTTGCGGAGGTTTTTCTGGCTATGCTTGTAGGCGGTTACTATGTCGTTTTCGTGCTGTATGTAGGTCACACATTCCATTTCCGCGTCCCACCAGGTCCCGATGACGGTGCCGCCAAGCACAGCCATGACAGGTGAACCGGCGGGGCCGGCTATATCGAGGTAAGGATGCATCACGGCGTCGTACGGCTTGGAAATCACACCTTTGAGAGGAGTGAAGAACTGCATTCCCTCGATGGTGAGGCTGCGGGTGTTGTCGCTGACTGCAAACTGTTCCTCGGCTGCCACCTTCACTCTCAGGAGAGAGTCGTTTGCCGCCATCCTCTTCACATCGCGCTTGTCTATGCTTGTGTCGCTGACGGTCTTGATGAGGCTGTCGAGGCTTACTGGCTCTTTCCCTTCTACGATCCTGAGCAGGTTGTCGCTGTAGAATGCCCACCTGGCCACGGCATTTTCCAGGGAGTCGATCTTGATGGCATTGCGGATGGCCTCCTGACGGGTCCTGGCGTCGGGATATCCCGGGATGAAGGTTTTCAGCGGGGTAAAGGCGAAAAGCATGAAGAAGAGTGCGGCCGCGATCACGAAACTGCTGATCACCGCGAAGATGAACGTGGCTTTCGGAAGGCTTTTCACCCACAGCTCCTTGTGGCTTTCGTCGTCGGTCAGCGCGATACGCAGTCTGCGCACCTTGACATCTTTATTTTGTCTTGCCATACGAATTTCTTAACTTTGCAAGGTTATATGGACAGGATCATAGGAATAGATTACGGAAGGAAACGCGTGGGGGTTGCGGTAAGCGACCCATTGTGCATTTTTGCCTCTGCCCTGGATACCGTCCATTCTGCAAAGATAATAGATTATCTTAAAAACTACGCCCAAACGGAAACCATCACCCGTTTCGTGGTCGGATATCCGGTCAATATGAACGGAAAACCGTCCGAAGCACAGAAGGATGTCGATGTGTTTCTCAAACAGCTGGCGAAGGCTTTCCCGGAGATCCCGGTCGTTAAGGAAGACGAGCGTTTCACCTCGGTCCTTGCGCACAGGGCCATGATCGACGGCGGCATGAAATACAAGGACCGCCGCGACAAGGAATCCGTCGACAAGATCAGCGCCGCCATAATACTCCAGTCGTACATCGACAGGACCAAGACACTTTAAAGATTTTTATTTCCAGACAAGATGGTACTTCCTATCTACCTTTACGGTCAGCCGGTGCTCAGGGAAACAGCCCAGGTGGTGGACCTCAATGAAAAAGCAGAAATCGACAAGCTGGTGCAGGATCTGTGGGATACTCTCGCAGTGGCTGACGGCTGCGGACTCGCAGCGCCTCAGGTGGGCATCTCCAAGAGGATGGTCATCGTGGACGGCACCGGTCTTACCGACACCTACGATTATCTCGAGGGCTTCAAGAAAACCCTCATCAACCCCGTCATCACCCAGGAGAGCGAGGAATGCAGCATATATTCCGAAGGCTGCCTCAGCGTGCCGGGTATCTATGCGGATGTACGCAGGCCGAAGAAGATAACTGTGGAATACTATGATGAGAAACTGCAGAAGCATGTCGAGGAGTTCGACAACTTCGCGGCCCGCATAGTCCAGCACGAATTGGAACATCTGGACGGCGGCCTGTTCGTGGACGATGTGGCCCCGATACGCAAGAAACTGATTTCCAAGAAGCTGGCGGGAATCGCAGCGAGGAAGATCCAGACCAGGTACAAATCCAGGTAATTAAACCATAGAGCCTATAACCAATCTAATATACCATGGGAGCATTTCATGCATACGACATAAGGGGAATCTACAATGTGGATTTCGACAGGGAAACAGCCTACAAGGTGGGTTATTTCATTCCTGAACTTCTCAAGACAGACAAGGTGGCGGTCGGCCGTGACTGCCGTGAGTCCTCTCCGGAGGTCCACGACGCTGTTGTCGCCGGAATCACCGATGCCGGTGCCGATGTTTATGATCTCGGACTGGCTTCTACCCCTACCGTATATTTCGCTACTGCGAACTACGGCTTCAAAGCCTCCATCCAGATAACCGCCTCACACAATCCTGCCGAATACAACGGCATGAAGGTGTCCACCGAGAATGCCCGTGCTATCGGCTACGACGCGGGACTCAAGACAATCAGGCAGTGGATCGAAGAAGGACGTCCTACCCCTGCAGCGGGGAAAAAGGGACAGGTGTTCGAAATGGACGTACACGAGGACTATCTGAACTTCCTCCTCAAGTACAAGGGCGACTACAGCGGCATAAGGATCGCCATGGACCTGTCCAACGGCATGGCAAACCTCTATGCCAAGGAAATCTTCGGCGGCGATCCGGTCTATCTGTTTGACGAAATCGACGGACGCTTCCCTAATCATGAGCCTAACCCTCTCATTCTCAAGAATGTGGAGCCGCTGATGAAACTCGTGAAGGAGCAGAAGGCGGATGTAGGTGTGATCTACGACGGCGATGCGGACCGCGTCATGTTCGTGGATGAGAACGGAAAGTTCATCTCTCCAGACCTGATGATTGCGGTTCTCGGTCAGTACTTCCTCGTGGAGAGGGGAGAGAAGGGCCTGGTGCTCCAGGACATCCGCAGTTCCAAGGCTGTGGGCGAGTACCTCGCGCCTATGGGCGGTGAGATGCGCACCTGGAAGGTAGGACGCGCATTTGCCGCGGAGAAACTGCGCGAGATCGACGGTGTGTTCGGCGGCGAACTTGCCGGGCACTATTATTTCCGTGATTTCTTCTATTCCGATTCCGGTCTGCTGGCTTCCATCATCATCCTGAATGTGGTTGCCAAACTCAAGAAAGAGGGCAGGACTCTCAGTCAGCTGATTGCAGACATCGAGAAGTATCAGAACTCCGGCGAGATCAACTTCCGCCTCGAGGATAAGGCCGGTGCCATGGATGCAGTCCGCGACATGTTCATGTCCCAGGAGCAGCACACCGCCTACATGGATTTCGACGGTTACCGCGTAGAGTTCCCTCAGTGGTGGTTCAATATCCGCCCTTCAAATACAGAACCATATCTCCGCTTCCTCTGCGAGGCTACCTCGAAAGAACTTCTGGATGAGAAGGTTGCCGCTACGAGAAAATTGCTGGAGACCAAATTCGGAGCAAAATAATATGAATTTCAAGAAGCTTATCACAATCATTGCTGCAGGCTTCACCTCTCTCTGTGCCCTTGCACAGGGTAACGTCACTTCTCCTGCACTTACGGACAGCACTGACCGCAATTTCGGCAAGCTGCCCGTTCCGACGATGAGAACTACGGATTCGCCTGTCATCGACACCCTGGATACCGTCAATGAGTACATCAAGGTCATCCTGTTCAGTGACAACACCTGGCAGTATATGGTCAGCGAGAAGTTTTCGCAGGACAGCGATGTCTTCAATGAGGCCTGGCAGCATCAGAACAGCGATCCGTACAGGATTCCGCTCGACAGCCTGGACAAGGCATGGTCCATCTGGGTGTGCGACAGCCTCACCCAATACTGCTGTCCTTATGTTGGACAGGTCTATTTCAGGGGCAAGTTCGGCATGAGGCGCGGACGCCGCCACCAGGGTGTGGACCTTCCATATCCGACTGGTACTCCGGTACATGCAACCTTTGACGGCAAGGTCAGGATCGCCAAGGTGCTGGGTGCTTACGGCAATCTGATCGTAATCCGCCATCCGAACGGCCTTGAGACCTTCTACGGCCACCTTTCACGCATAGATGTGAAGGAGGATGACTGGGTTTCCGCAGGGCAGGTGATCGGCCTCGGCGGCTCTACGGGCCGTTCTACAGGTCCTCATCTCCATTTCGAGACACGCTACAAGGGCTACGCCTTCGACCCGCAGTGGCTCATCGATTTCAAGACGGGTACACTCCGCCAGCGCCTCTTCGTGCTGAAGCAGAAGTACTTCAGCCCATACAGCAATTATGAGCAGAACTTCGACGATGAGATCGCCAATGAGGAAGAGGATAAGAAGGCAGATGCCGAGGAGGCCGCCAAGGCTTACTACAAGGTGAAGTCAGGCGATACGCTCAGCGCAATCGCCGCCAGAAATCACACTACAGTGGCAAATATCTGCAAGTTGAATGGCATAAAGTCGACAACCATCCTGCAGATCGGAAAGACATTGAGAGTAAGGTAGCTTACTTTTTCTGACCGTAATATGCGTTGGGCCCGTGCTTGCGAGAGTAATGTTTCTCGATCAGGTGCGGGCTCATTGTCAGTTCGGGGTTGATGCTGAGGGCGATGAAGGCCATCTGGGCACACTGCTCCATGACTTTTGCGTTGTAGACGGCCTTGTCAGGGGTCGGACCCCATGAGAACGGACCGTGGTTCCTGACGAGTACTCCCGGGGTGTGGTCCGGCTCGATCTGTCTGATGTTCAGGAACTCATCCACGATCACATTGCCGGTCTCGAGCTCGTATTCCCCTTCAATCTCGGCCTTTGTCATCTCACGGGTGCATGGAATCTCCCTGTGGAAGTAATCGGCGTGGGTGGTGCCGATGTTGGGGATGTCGCGTCCGGCCTGTGCGAATGAAGTGGCGTAGGTGGAATGGGTGTGTACGACTCCTCCGATGTTCGGGAAGGCGCGGTACAGTGCAAGGTGGGTAGGAGTGTCGGAGGAAGGGTTGAGGTCACCGTCTACTGTTTTTCCGCTCTCCAGGTCCACCACGACCATGTCTGCGGCTGTCATCTTTTCATAGCTGACGCCGGATGGCTTTATGACCACGAGGCCTTTCTCCCTGTCTATTCCGGACACATTTCCCCAGGTGTAGATAACGAGTCCCTGCTTTACCAGGTCCAGATTTGCCTGGAATACTTTTTCCTTGAGTTCTTCGAGCATTGTATCAATTTTTAGTCAAGACATGAGGCGTCGAACTGGAAGATCACCGGACGGCGGAAGCCGGCAGTGTTCTTGGCAGTGTAGAGCAGATAAAGGATGCCGTCTCTGACGAGTATGCCTTCGTTTTCCATGTATCTTGTGGCGTCGTCCGTGAATCCGTATCTGATCAGATCGGTGAGATTGTCCGCAAACGGCTGCAGGATGTCACCTTTGAGTTTATTTCCTTTGAAATCGAACACGTCTATCACGGACTGGTAGTACATGCCGTTTGCAGCCGGATTGGTCTGCTTGTAGAAAAGGAAGAAATATACCTTTTCTCCATGTATGCAGTAGGTCTGCCAGCCTCGGGTGCCTGTGTAATTGTTTGTGAAGCTTGCCACCGGCTTGAGGCTGCGGCAGTCATGGGCCTTAATTGTCGGCTTTCCGACATACTCCGGATCCGGGGAGGTCTTGCCGTTGGCGGTGCCTCCGTTGGTGAGAGAGTACTGCAGCTGCACATCGCTCAACGGAGTTGCAAGCACTTCGCTGAGCTTGTAGATCTTCATGGTGTAGCCGTCACCCTGGGAATATATGGCGAGGTGGTCATTTTCTACATCGAAGCTGGCGTGGACTGTCTTGGTGCCGAAGTAGTAGCTATCTTCTGCGTCGGCGGGCCTGTAGGTCTTTCCGTTGACGAGCTTGATTCTGGAAAGTACCTGTGGATTGGTGTACTTGCCTTCGCTGTCACGTGTGCCCCAGTTTGCAATCCAGAGGTAATCCGCTCCATCAGTGCCCTTCTCATAGTGGATGTTGTTGCCGTGTGAGTAGTAGAGCAGGGTAAGTTTGTTCGTTGCGAGTGTCGTGGAAGAGGTAACTGCTGTTCTCGGCGTCCAGCTGATAGTGTTCTTGTAACCGGATGTGACCTGGGAGAAATACATCATGCTCTTGTCTGCATTGAAATCAAATCCCTGCTGCACTGAGGTGCTGGTGCCGGCGGGAACTGTGCTGAACAGGATGTCGTCGGTGATGTTGGTGACTGTGCATCCCTTCATCGAACTCTGTGAGGGCTGTCTCACCTTTATCTCCTTCGAGAAGGATCTTGACCCGTATGCCAGCTTGATGGATGCTTCCCTCGCATCTTTTCCGCTATTGGCCTCTACGGTCAGCAGCACGGTGAATGCTTTGGCGGTTCCGTTGCCGTTACCGCTCGTGGTATTAGCCTTTATCCATCCCGCTTCGGCAGGTATCTGCAGTTCCCAATTGCAGTTGGTCCTGAAGTTGAGATTGAAATCCTGGCCGCCGATTGCTGCTTCCAGGGTCACAGGTCCGCTGTAGTAGAAGACCTCCTGGGTCTTTGTGCTTTCCTTCTTGCATGATGCTGTCGTAAGTACGGCGACCGCCATCACGATGCCGGCAAGTTTTCTGGTCATATTCTTCAAGTATATCATTGATGCAAATATATGAAAATCATTCGTCAATTGACTTGACCTTCAGCAGACGAAGGGCTTTCAGCAGCATTGAAGGCAGATTTTTGTGCGGGTCCCTGCCCCTGAGGTTGACGAAGATGCCGAATTTCTTTGCAACCGGAATGCGGTTGGTTTCGACGAACTCGATCATGGTGCCGTCCGGATCGACTGCGTAGGTGAAATGACCATCTGCATCGCCCATGGTGAAGTCGTCTCCTCCGTCACACACGAAGTCTCCTCCGAGGCTCTGTACCCTTGCGCGGATACCTTCCATATTTCGCACATCGAGGCAGATCTGAATAAAGCCCGGGTCTCCCCACCATCTGCCTTCGAAGAGTGCTTTCGGAGTTCGGTCGAGTGCCTGCACGAGTTCGAGGGAATATGTGCCGTAGACCCTTCCAAGAGGGCCTTCGCCGTACTGTGAGCGGCTGAGACGCACCCTGCGGAAACGGCCTTCTCCTCCCGGGATGCACCGAAGATCTTCGAATATGCCGGTCTCGTCGCAGACCTTTACATCGAGGCCGAGCAGTCTTGTGTAATAGTCCACCGATGCGTCCATGTCGCTGACTCCGATCATGGCTCCGTCGCTGCCTCCGGTCGGGAAGCCTGTCTTGGCGAAGATATAGCCGTCCTCAACTACGTCGAAGAGGTTGCCGAACGGATCCTTGACGAAGAAATGACGCTGTCCGTCAGGAGCGGTGCCGACCTCCCCGGGCAACTGTGCCCCATCAACGGATTTCAGATGGGAATAGGCCTTCTGTATGTCTGCGGCCTTGATTCTGCCCATATTGATGCCCAGGTCGCCAAGAACGGTTTCAGGAGCCGGATGTATCTCGTTCTTAGGTTCCCAGACTTCCATTCCGCCGCCGCCCTGGAGATTTACCGCCAGGATTGCGCGGCGTGGGCGCGGCTTGCCTCCGGTGTAGGGGAGCATCCTTTCCGCCACGCCTCTTGCGTCACAGATCATGATGTCCATTCCGAATGCCTTTATATACCAGTTGTAGGCTTCTTTAACGTCTGTTACGCCTACTCCTATCTGCTGGAGTCCGCATATTACCGTATCCATTGTCATATATGGTTTTATGAATTCCTATTTGCTGCCAACCCTGCCCACCAGGGCCCAGAACAGTCCGGGAGCCCATTTGTGCAGATAGGCCATTATAAGTTCCTTGCCGCCGATCAGTTTGCGGTGGCGTCTTTTTGCTATTGCTCTGACGGCTATGCGTGCGCATCTGTCCGCATCCATGCCGTTCTGCTGTCCGGGATCCATCTGGCCGTGTGCGCTGCCGTCTCCTTCCAGGGCGCTGAGGCTTATCGGGGTGTTGATCCTGCCTGGGATCAGGAAGGTGACCCTCAGTCCCGGATTTTCGGTCTCGAGGGACTCGAACCATCCGAACAGGGCGTGCTTGGAGGCGCAGTAGGATGAGCGGAGAGGAAAACCGAAGAGACCGGATATGGAGGTGGTTACGGCTATGCTCATTTTCCTTCCGCGTATCTTGTCTGCGAGTGCCAGGGTGAGTTTCATGGGACCGAAGAAGTTGGTCTCCATCACCTTGCGGGCCACTTTTTCTTCTGTCTCGAGGGCGTTGCCGCGCTGGGAGATCCCTGCGTTGAGGACCAGACAGTCCGGTGCTTCTGTCAGGCTTGCCGCGAATTTCTCTATGCTTTCGCCGCTTTCCATGTCTACCGCCGCGCAACCTGCCTCAGGGGCACCGTTGGCGAGGCACTCTTCCCTGACCCTGGCGAGCCTTTCCATATTGCGACCTACCAGTGTCAGTCTCGCGCCTCGGGATGCGAATTCCCTGGCTATGGCCGCCCCGATTCCGGAACTGGCGCCTGTGATTACGACGTACCTGTCTTTGAAATCGATCATGATCAGAGCAGTTTCAGAAGATGATACATCGCAAAGCCGAGGTAGTTGCCGATGGCGTAGCCTATGATGCCTATTCCCAGACCGGCTGCGAGCACTCTCTTGTTTTTCATGACCGCCGAGATCATCGGTACGAAAGGTGGCGAGCAGATGAAACTTACCGAAGCTACCGTCATGGTGTCGGCGTCGACTTTGAAAAGTTTGGCCAGCAGTATGTTGATTATCAGCGATCCGAAGACCACGAGGGCGAGATATCCGAAGGTGTTGAGGCTTCCGAGTATGTCCAGGCTGCCCAGATCTGCCATGGAGGCCACCACGATCGAGAAGATGTAGATGGCGTACATGCCTATTTCTTCGCTGTATCTGCGTCCGTGTACGGCGGGGATGAACGATGCTGCGATGCCGAGAGTCGTGAGTGTCAGGATGAATATGGTCATGAACCAGCCGTCGGGACAGATCAGTCCGAGCACGGCAGCGGCCGCTACTATGGCTACAGTGCATCCCAGCAGTACGCCTGCGTCCTTCATTCCTGCTTTGGTGAAGAGTCCCTTGTAAGGATTTGCGCTCGTCTGAGCCTCAGCCTGGAAGTCGCTCTGGGGGAGTGTTTCATTAGGCAGCCATTTCCTTATCAGTTTGATTCCGAAGGCCATCAGGGCGGTCAGGTAGAAGAAGCTGACCACGAGGTCGAAGGAGTTCAACAGTATGAAGGTGGATTCTTCCACTCCCAGCATGGTTTTCAGGGCTGCGAGGTTCATTGTGCCTCCCGTGTAGACTCCTGTGAGCATGGCACCGATCTTGTCGCCGCCCTCGATGTGCCTGCCGAAAACCAGATACCCTGCCAGGGTTGCGACCAGTACTGAGATGATGGCTGTCACCAGAGCAAGTATCTGGGATCTTGTCTCGCTCTTCCGGAAGGTGCATCCGAAGAGCAGCAGCGGAATTGCCAGAGGGACCATGGCACTGCTGAGCAGGTCCTGGATCTTGGGCATGGCTGCCGGGTGGAAGAGGTTGCCCACAATGAGGCCGAGCACATAGAGGATGAGGATCGGGCCGATTTTCCCCAGCCATTTAACCTTGTTGCAGAGGTAGAGCACCGCCGCCGGGGATACAAGGAAGATCAGTACCATCAGAATGGCATAGATTGTCTGCATAGATATGGTATTTATTCGTGTCGTCTTCTATGGCTGAACAGGCGTCCGAGCAGCTCGTCTGTACATTCTTTATAGTCGTCTCCGTGGAGGTAGTCGGGGCCATACTTATAATATATGTTGCTTCCGGCCTCGTTGAGGGCTTTCACATCTTCGGTGCAATCCCTTTCATCGGAGGTGTTGAAGAAATACACCGGGATGCTGGATTTCCTCGGTCTGCTGCAGGACATCGGCATCGCAGAAGCGAAGATTTCCCCGTGTTCTTCAACAAAGTCCCAGGTGCCCGCGCCTCCGTCGGATGCTCCGGTCAGATAGATGCGGTCTTCGTCGATGCACCCTGCTGCGATGTACTCGTCGATCATCCATTTCACCTCGGTCCAGCACTTGTTCCATTCGGTGACATTCTCGTCCACTGCCCTGTAGCAGAGAGGCATCAGGACTATGGCTTTTTCGCCGCTGCGCCTCAGGTAGCCGACTATCCTGTCGTCGGCTTCGGCACAGTCCAGATGGTTGTGTTCCAGCAGGTTGTGAAGGCTTCTCACATGCACACCACCATGCAGCCAGATGCAGAGCAGGGCCTTGCCCGGTTTTGTGGAGTTGATGTTTATGACCTTGCAGGGGAGACTGTAGGTGAAGGTACCTTCCGCCATCGAAGCGGGCGGCTCCTCGGGGCGTGGGCTCTTGCAGGCTGTGAGCAGGAGCAGCGCCATGACAAGTGGGAGATGTTTCATGGTGTGGTTCATGTTTGCGGTGTAAAGATACAAAAAAACGGACGTCTT
>JAKSJK010000026.1 GCA_024398095.1 Bacteroidales bacterium | reverse complement strand
TTGCAACCAAGCTCGCAGGCTGGAAGAAGGAAGGCAAGTTCGTAGGCAAGTTCTCCGCACAGCACCACTTCTTCGGCTATGAGGGACGCTGCGCAGCTCCTTCAAACTATGACGCGGACTACTGCTACTCACTCGGCTACAATGCTTCCCGCCTCATCGCATGCGGCAAGACCGGCTATATGTCAGTGATCAAGAACACCACTGCTCCAGCAGCAGAGTGGATCGCCGGCGGTGTGCCAATCACCATGATGATGAACCTCGAGCGCCGCAACGGTGCCATGAAGCCTGTTATCCGCAAGGCTCTCGTAGAGCTCGACGGTGCTCCGTTCAAGTTCTTCGCTGCACATCGTGAGGAGTGGGCAAAGACCACCTCTTACATCTATCCGGGCCCTATCCAGTACTGGGGACCATCAGAGGTTTGCGACCAGACAACCCGTACCCTTGCTCTCGAGCAGGCAAAATAAGTTTAAGACTACTGAACCATGCGTAAAGCAGCACATTTTGCAGCGCTCATAGCTGCCCTCTTCTGCTTCACTTCCTGCGGCGGAGTCATCGATGCGCTTCTCAACCATTACATGGTCGGGAACCAGATGGTGATCGTCGGCAAGGCAGAGTTCAGCACAAGTGCACTTGGCGGCTACTCTATGGTATTCCACTCCTCCGATGACGAATCCACTGATATGTACGCAATCACAATCCCATCCTCCAAGTACTCTGCTGCTTGCGAGGATGAGATCGATATTACGGACTTTATCGTCAGTGCAAGCGCCGGAAACCAGTCCCAGGTGATCAGATACCTTGGACCGTCTGCTGCCGAGGCAATCGGCTGGGGTGCAGAGTACAGCCAGGAGCCGGTGAAGGTGACGGGGAAACTCCGCGTCAGGGAAGGCAGCGCAGGATTCTGTTCTGTCAATGTAAAGGCCAATATCACCCTTGCGCAGAAGAAAAACCCTGCGATCAAGAGAGACTTCTGCCTTGACCTGCTTTACAATGGCACTCCCGAGCGCAAGTAATAGTTGACAACTAAACTAACTTTTATGAAAAAGATTATCAAACTTGCAGCCATTGCCGCTGCAACATTTTCTCTCAGTTCATGCGCAGATTTCATCGATGCGCTGATGAACAACTATTTCGTTGATGGTGCTGCCGTCATTATCGGTTCTGCAACAGTAGCCCCAAATGGAGTGATTGCGTCCGGTTTCATATTCAAAGACAAGCAGGAGGGCTCAAATGACGAGATGCAGATATTTATGACTGCAGAACAGTTCAAGCAGGCCTGCACGGATTCTCTCAGCACAGACAGACTGACTGTTTACGGCCGGGCAAACGGTGGCGAGAAATCCATCAATGCGATGTCAAGCACATATGTTTCATTCATGGACAATGATCCCCGCAAACACCAGTACGAGAATGAACCGGTCAAGTATTACGGAAAAATCAAGATTGACGAACTCGGCGGCGGCAGGTACAAAGTCGGCTGCAAGGTTAAGTTCTCACTCAAGCAGAAGGAATCAAGCCAGGTGGATGACTTTGAAATGACCGTAAGATACAATGGCGTTCCAGAATTGGATAACTAATCAATAATCAGACTATGAAAAGAATCATTTCAATTGCGGCAGCCGTTGCTGCCATGTTCTCACTCACATCATGTGAAGACTTTGTCAACGCAATGCTCAACAACTATGTAGTGGGCTCCAATACTGTATTCATCGGAAATGCCGAAGTGGCAAGGATTGAGACTTCAAGTGCTTCAGGATATATATTCAACTTCTATGAGAAGGAAGAGTACACTGAAGACTACAAGGCATCTTGTTCACTTGTCATCAACGATGAAGACTATAAAAAAGCTCTTGAGGGTAAGACTTCCGTGGAGGGTGTCGCTTTTGGTGGATATTCAGCAGATGGCAAGGTACAGATTGGTTATTTAAGTTCGAAAATCGCCACAAATTCCGGACTTGATAAGGTATACGATACCAAGCCAGTCAGCTTTGACGGCACTATCAGAATCATTGAGGGTTCCGAGGGTTCAATCAGCATCACTCTCAGAGCTACTCTCACACTCAAAGTGAGTGGCAGCGAGGAGACTGATGAATTCCCTATGTGGCTTACCTACAATGGAACTCCTGAAAACAAGGGTACCACTACCATACCCCAGTAATTCCACTCTATGAATTTGAGCCCCGCACTCCCTGCGGGGCTTTTTTTGTCCTCCGGAGCCATAGATTTTACACATATTATACTTATATTTGCAAGTCTATGTACATATGCGCAGGTGTGTGCACGCATACACGTACATGGGACCTGATGAAATGAACATTAACGAAGCAAACAACAGGATACAGGAACTCCGCGCTGCGATCGCGGAGGCCAACAGGCGCTACTATGTGGAAAGCGCACCGACCATCAGCGACTATGACTACGACATGCTGATGAACGAACTTATTGCTCTTGAAAAGGAATTCCCTGAGCTTGTAACCCCAGACTCCCCTACCCAGAAAGTGGGGTCCGACCTGGAGACGGCACAGAATGTCGCCGCAGACGACGAGGGACGCATCCCGGCAAAGGGCAGCAACAAGTTCGACCAGTATCCGCACCGCTACCCAATGCTCAGTCTGGGTAACACATACAACATCACCGAGATCGAAGAATTCGCTGACAGAGCCACAAAGGGCATCGGCGGCGGCTTTACCTACAGCTGTGAACTGAAGTTTGACGGAGTTGCAATCTGCCTCATCTACAAGGAAGGCAGGCTGCACAGGGCGCTCACCCGTGGCGACGGAACCATTGGCGACGATGTGACTGAGAATGTAAAGAAGATCGCCAACATTCCGCAGCGCCTTTCCGGCTTCGGCTGGCCTGCAGACTTCGAGATCCGCGGCGAGATCTATATGCCGTACAAAGACTTCGACCGTCTCAACGAAGAGAAGATCCGCGAGGAGGAACAGCCCTTTGCAAATCCACGCAACGCTGCATCCGGCTCTTTGAAACTTACAGACTCCAAAGAAGTCGCAAAACGCGGCCTGGAGTGCACTCTATACCATATGCTTGGAGAGAATCTTCCGTTCCCTACCCATGACGCCGCCCTCAAGGCTGCCATGAAATGGGGACTGCCGGTGTCCGACAAGCGCAGAATCTGCCGTAACATCGTAGATATTGAAGAATATATCCGCTACTGGGACAGCGAGCGCAAAAAACTGCCGTTCGCGACCGACGGCATAGTGATAAAGATCAACGAACTTGGCTATCAGACAAAACTCGGATACACGGCAAAGGCTCCCCGCTGGGCTGTTGCCTACAAGTTCAAGGCTGAGCAGGCACTCTCCAAGGTGCTCGGCATCGACTACCAGGTGGGCCGTACCGGCGCTGTCACTCCTGTGGCAAACCTGGAGCCCTCTCCCCTCTCCGGCACCATTGTCAAGCGTGCGTCTCTTCACAATGCAGACCAGATGGAACTGCTTGACATTCATATCGGCGACTATGCCTATGTCGAGAAAGGTGGTGAGATCATTCCGAAGATTACAGGCGTTGAACTGAGCAAGCGCGGTTCTGACGCAGTGAAGCCAGTATTCCCGACCGTATGTCCCGACTGCGGGGCAAAGCTTGTACGCGACGAAGGTGAGGCCAAGTGGTTCTGCCCGGACAGCGACAACTGCCCTACCCAGATCAAGGGTAAGCTCGTACACTTCCTCAGCCGCAAGGCCATGAATGTGCTGGCAGGCGATGCAACCATAGAGCAGCTCTACAATCACGGCTATGTGCGCAATGTGGCTGATTTCTACGACCTGCAGGCCGGTCAGCTGCTGCACCTGGATGGATGGAAGGAACGCTCGGTGCAGCGCTTCCTAGTCAGCCTGGAAGAGTCCAAGTCAGTTTCATTCGAGCATGTCCTCTATGCTCTCGGCATACGTCACGTGGGCGAAACTACCGCAAAGGGAATCGCAAAGCATTTTGGCAGTATGGACGCCATCATGAGCGCCACACGTGAGGCATTGCTCGATGTTCCAGATGTTGGCGAGATCATTGCAGACAGCATCACTGCATGGTGCGCAGACCCGCGCCATCTTGAGTTGGTTGAGAGACTTCGCAAGGCAGGACTCAAGCTCAGCATCGGACTGGCCGACGAGATGGTCAGCACAGTCCTCAATGACAAGACCATCGTTATTTCCGGCAACTTCAGCATCTCCCGCGACGAGATGAAGAAACTCATCGAGGTGAATGGCGGAAAGAACAGCGGCAGCATCAGTGCAAAGACAAGTTTCCTGCTCGCAGGCGAGAAGCCTGGTCCGGAGAAGATAAAGAAAGCCGAGGCTCTCGGAGTAAAGATAATCACAGAAGAAGAATTCAGGGCGATGATTCCGTCTGCTGACGGAGAGCAGAAAGGCATTGATGCCGTTGCCAGCCCGGACTTCCCTGTTCAGCTCACATTGTTCTAGAACATGGATTGGAAGAAGGTTAAAGAGAATGCGTGGATGTTCTTCACCATAGACCGTGAAGGACAGTTCGACCTTGCCGACCTTGGCAAGGCCTGGCGCAAGCTTTGGATCTTCCTCCAGATTGTACTCAGGACTGCCAACGGTTTTGCAAAGAACCGCCAGGGTTTCCAGGCCATCACCCTCAGCTACAACGGCTTGATGGCTTTTGTTCCGCTCGTGGCCTTTGTTTTCGCGATAACCGGAGGTCTCGGCTTCGCGGACGAAGCCCTCTGGCATTATCTTCTGCATCAGGTGAACTTCCTCTCCGACAAGGCCGAACTAACGGACAGCATCATCGACTTTGCCATGACAATAGTCAACATGGCCAAGAGCGGCTGGGTGGGACTGGTTTCCGCATTGGTATTCTCGTGGACCATCATCTGGCTATTCTTCCAGATCGAGAATGTCTTCAATATCGTCTGGAAGGCTAACGGAAAGCGCGACAGAAACATCTGGAAACGCTTCGGCTGGTTCATCGGAATGCTCTTCCTCCTGCCATTCGTGCTGCTCATCTTCGGTTCTTCATTCGTGCTCTACACGAATGCCTTCAAGTGGATCAACCTCGACCTCGGCCCGGTCGGCAAACTGATGCCGTGGATAGGCATCACCGTCATGAGCATAATCACCTTCACACTGATGTTCAAATACATCCCTGAAGTCCGAGTCAAGTTCAAATATGCACTCTACAGCAGTATCGTCACTGCGGTCTGCTTTTCAGTTTTCCAATATCTCTACCTCGAGACCCAGATGTTCGTAACGCGCCTTAACAGTGTCTACGGCGTGATGGCGGCAATCCCGCTCTTCCTCATCTGGATGAACTTCTCATGGCAGATAATACTCTACGGCGCAAACCTCGTCAAAGCGTTGCAGGATTTCAATGAGGGCGAGGAGTACGCATTCAAAAAAGGAGAATAAGACATGCCTCTCAAATCAGAATTCACACAGAAGGATTTCGACCAGATAAACCGCGACTACGAAGATCTCAAGCAGGCCGCGGCCAAACGCTGCTCCGGTGAAGAGGAAATGGCCCTAATCCAGAAGGCCTTCGAGTTCGCCAATGCAGCTCATAACGGCATACGCCGCCGTTCCGGTGAACCATACATGATCCACCCGATTGCAGTGGCCAAGATTGTAGTCTCTGACATCGGACTGGGGTGCAAGTCCATAGTCGCCGCCCTTCTGCACGATGTGGTTGAAGACACGGATTACACAGTTTCCGACATCTCCAACCTTTTCGGAGAGAAGATTGCTTCGCTGGTGGATGGTCTGACCAAGATCAAGACAGTGCTCGACAAGGAAGGCCAGGCAAAGACCGAAAGCATGCAGGCTGAGAACTTCAAGCGCATACTTCTCACTCTCAACGACGATGTCCGTGTAGTCCTCATTAAGCTTGCAGACCGTCTGCATAACTGCAGGACCATCGAATTCATGCCGGAATACAAGAGGGACAAGATTCTCAGCGAAACCATGTTCATCTTCATTCCGCTCGCCCACCGTCTCGGTCTCTACGGCGTGAAATCGGAAATGGAGGATATATGGCTGCGCTACAAGGAGCCTCAGGCATTCAATGAGATAAGCAAGCAGATCAATGCGACAATCAGCAAGAGACAGGAGGAGATAGACAGTTTCTGCGCCCCGATAGAAGAGGCCCTCAATGCTGCCGGATTCAGTTTCGAGATAAAGAAGCGTGTAAAGACTCCGTACTCGATATGGCACAAGATACAGACCAAGGGCATAACCTTCGACCAGGTTTATGACCTCTACGCCATCCGTATCATCTTCAATCCGCCTACTGCGTCGACCGAGTCCGAACGCGACATGTGCTACCACATCTTCTCCATCATCACAGAGAAGTACCGTTACAAGCCGGATCGTGTGCGCGACTGGGTGAAACATCCTAAGAATAACGGCTACGAAGCCCTGCACTGCACTCTTATGAGCAACGCAGGTATCTGGATCGAGGTTCAGATCCGCAGCCAGAGAATGAACGACATAGCGGAAAAAGGCATCGCGGCCCACTGGTCCTACAAGAAAGAAGGCTATGTCGGCGAGGGTATCAATGAAATGGATCTCTGGATAGACAAGATCAAGGAAATACTTGTCAACCCGGATGTGAGTGCACTTGAACTGCTGGACATCATTCATAGCGACCTGGTGTCCACGGATATATTCGTATTCACCCACAAGGGCCAGCAGAAACGCATCGTCAAGGGCGCAACCGCATTGGACTTCGCTTACAGCATCCATACAGAGATTGGCAACAATGCCATAGCCGCCAAGGTGAACATGAAACTTGTTCCTCTGAGCTATGTGCTCCGTTCCGGAGACCAGGTTGAGATCATCACTGCCGAGAACGAGCATCCGAAGAGGGAATGGCTCAATTTCCTGCAGACCAGAAGGGCAAAGGCGGAAGTGCTGGACTACCTCAAGGCAAACCGCAAGGAAAACATCGAAGCCGGCAGGCAGATGCTCTACTCTGCCCTGGAGCAGCGTGGCTACAAGGTGAATGACCTCATCATCAAGCAGCTTGTAACCAATTATGAGGTGCTTGAAGGCGAGCCGGACGAACTCTTCTTCAGGATTGCCGCCGGCATAGCCAAGCTGGACAGACTGGATGAGGTTCTTAACATGAACAAGGCCCCGGAACTGGAGAAGCCTAAGGGCTGGAGCATTTCCAGGATATGGGGAAAGAAAGAATCCTATGTCATAGACCCTAAGACACAGGAGTCGAAATATATAATTGCAAGCTGCTGCAACCCTATTCCGGGCGACAGCGTGGTCGGCTTCCTTTCTTCCGACGGACTCTGCACTGTCCACAAGAAGAGCTGTCCGCTGGCCAACTCCATGGCTGCCAAGTTCGGCGACAGGATAGTGATGCCGGAATGGGCCGGAGACATCAACAAGGCCTTCCTGGTACGACTTTCGCTGAGGGGATTCGACAGACTTGGAATGATCAATGAGATAACCCGCTACGTCTCACTTGTGATGGGAGTCAACATCCGCCGCTTCAACCTCGGTTCTGAGGATGGCGTGTTCGATGGCTACATGGATGTGAACGTGAGCGACAAGGAAGTACTCGAACAGCTGATGAACAAACTCAGCAGGATCGACGGCATCCAGAGCGTAGTCAGGACAGAAATATGATGAAGAAGTTTTTCAAGAAATATTTCCCTCTGATCCCTATCGGACTGATAGTGATCAACATCGCCATGTTTTCACACTCCTGTGCGAACACGACGACGCCTCCTACCGGCGGCCCCAAGGATACAATTCCTCCGGTTCTCAGGAAGGTAAGCCCGGAAATGGGAACGACAAATGTGGGACGCCACAAGGCCAAACTGCAGTTCACCTTCAACGAATATGTGGTTGTGAAGGATCCGAACAGCATCTTCCTCTCCCCTCCTCTTGAAAAGAAGCCTAAGTACAAGATCCAGGGCAAGAGTGTAGTTGTGTTCTTCGAGAACGATCTCGACTCGGCCAGAACCTACGTGCTGGACCTTACCAACGCCATCGGCGATAACAATGAGGGCAATATGTTCCCAGGCTACTCCCTGGTGTTCTCCACCGGCGAAAGGATAGACTCGATGATGATGACGGGAACCGTTGTGGACTGCAACACCCTCAAGCCTATCAAAGGCGCCACTGTGATGCTCTACAAGGACCACGCTGACTCGGCCCTCTTCCTTCATCGTCCGGACGCTGCCGTCAAGACTGACGAATGGGGCTATTTCGCCGTTAGAAACATCCAGGATACGCTTTACAGGCTCTACGCCATAGTGGATGAGAACAGCAACAACATCTACGACCCAGACAATGACAAGGTCGCCTTCGTGGACAGCTTGGTAAAACCGGTGATGATGGTCAACGACAGCCTTCCGGAGCTCCAGAAATACGACATGAAGGATACCCTGGCCTGCCAGGCCCGAAAGTCGGAGCATGAACTTGCCATCTTCCGCGAGAAGCCATCCAAGCAGATGATAGTGAACAAGGAGCGTGTCGGGGAAAGGACTGCGTACATTACATTCATGGCACCCCAGGCTCAGATTGACTCCATCTGGATCCGTGGCGTGAAGCAGTCGAAACTCATCACCCAGTTCAATCTCCAGAAAGACTCGCTCGAGATCTGGGTAAACGATCCGAGAACCCAGCCAGACACTCTCTACCTCAATGTCAACTATCTCAAGACCGATACAACCGGAGTTCTGGCTCCGGCTCATGAGGTGGTAAAACTGGCAAAACCTCGCAAGACCTCTCCGGGCGGCAAGCCTGCAAAGAAGGATCAAAAGAAGGAAGACACCCTTTGCGTATTCAAGGTGGACGCCCAGCCGGAAAGGATAGAACAGTATGGTTTCGAGATCGAGTTCAAGTACCCTATCGTGGAGAACGGCTTCGATTCCCTCACCTTCCGCTTCCTGAACCCTAAGCAGCAGGAAGTAATTGGCAAGTACAAGGTCACTCAGGACAGCCTTAACCTCCGCCGCTACACGGTATGGCCGGAGGGCAAGCTGCTGGTTGGCTACGAATACTTCCTCAAGTTCCCTCACCGCAAGTTCAAGGATATCAACGGCTTCTGGAACGACAGTACCGAGGTGAAGGTTACCCTTCCTAATGACGACAAGCTCAGCACGCTGATAATGAATATGAGCGGAGTCAGCAACAAGTATATCGTTGACCTGCTCAATGAAAAGCGCGACAAGGTGCTGCGTACCTATATCATAGACAAGGACCAGACACTCACCTTCCCATACCTGAAGGCTGCAAAGTATTCCATCCGTATTACAGAAGACGTGAACCGCAACGGAATGGTCGATACCGGCAAGCTGCTGGAGCACATTCAGCCGGAAAAAGTCAAGTTCTACAAACTGGAGGACGGGCAGACGCTGATAGACATACCCGAAATGTCGGAAATAGAACAGTCGTTGAACATAGCAGAACTGTTTGAATAGATGAAGAGACTTATCTGCATATCCCTTGTCCTGCTGTCTGTACAGTTCGGCACCCTGGCCCAGAATAGAGGAACGGGCGAGGTTGCCGCTCCTTCTGCACTGCCTGACACGACTGCAGTCAAGCCGCCGTTCGAGCTCGATTTCGACCTTATCGACACCGAGGATGGCGAGGGTGTGGAGAAACCGGTAGAAAAGCCGTCCAAGCTTTCAAAACCATCCAGGAACGATAAATACGAAGACCAGCACTGGGACGGCGTATATCTTGATACCGTTGTCATCAAGAAGACCACGACCATCAACGACTATTCGATGATCGGCGTGCAGTACGGTGCCGGGCTCAGTATGGTATACTGGAATCCTTCGGTGTCGCAGAAGCTGGACTTCATACCTTATAATATAGGTATCATGTACACGCGCTACGGCAAGATGTTCGGTTTCATGCCATATTTCGGCATCCAGATGGGCCTCTTCTATACCAAGGAGTCGTGGACATACAAGACTACTGACGACGGCCAGTATACGCCATATATGCCGGGTACCCAGGAGAGTTCTGCAAAGATGACTGTGCTCGAGGTTCCGGTACTCGCCCACATGCACATAGACTTCTGGAAGATGAAGGTCATTCTCAATATCGGTTTCTACGGGGGCTACAGACTTGACATCAACCGAAGCGGAAATATTGTGAAAGAAGAATATATAAACAGCTTCACAGACTATAACAACCGCGTCGACTGGGGACTCAAGGGCGGTGCCGGCATCGGCTTCGTCTTCGATCCGATAGAGATACACATACAGGGCAATTACAAACACTCCTTCTCTTCCCTGTACAAGCCTGACTACAACAGCGACGTATATTACAGATACGCATATCCAGCCAATATCATAGTTTCCGTAGGCCTGCATGTGCAGCTTACAAAGAGAACAGGCAAAACCTCTAAGGACCTCAGGAAAGAGGCCTATGACAAAGTTTACGGCACTCCTGTCCTGGACAACGGCAGGAAAGGTCCGGTAAACCCATTCCAAAGATAGAATATGATTTCAAAGGAGATTACAATCGGCGGCACTCTCAAGATGGGAGGTGGAAACCCGATAGTCGTCCAGACCATGTGCAACACCCACACTTGCGATGTGGAAGCATCCGTAGCCCAGTGCGTGCGGCTGGCTAAAGCTGGAGCACAGCTCATCCGTCTTACCGTTCCCGGGCTCAAGGAGGTCGGCGATCTGGCTGAAATCAGGCGCAGGCTCCGCTCGGAAGGCGTTGATACTCCACTCGTGGCAGATGTGCATTTCTCTTCGGAAATTGCCATAGCCGCAGCTGCAGTTGTCGAAAAAGTCCGTATCAATCCGGGCAACTTCCACAAGGATCATGAAAAAGCCCGTGAACAGTTTGCAAGACTGGTTGAAGTCTGCAAGGAGCACGGCACTACCCTGCGCATCGGTCTCAACCATGGCTCTCTCGGCGAGAGAATCACCAACCTTTACGGCAACACCTCCAACGCCATGAAGGAGGCTGCAATGGAGTGGCTGAGGATGTGCAAGGAAAACGATTTCGACCGTGTGGTTGTATCTCTGAAGGCCAGCAACACGATTGTGATGGTCGAGGCCTACAGGCTGCTTGCAAAGGCAATGGAGGAAGAAGGCATGGCCTTCCCTCTCCACCTTGGTGTAACTGAGGCTGGCAATGGTGATGCAGGACGCATCAAGTCTGTCGCAGCAATCTCTACCCTTCTTTCCGAAGGCATAGGTGACACCATCCGCGTGTCCCTCACAGAAGATCCAGAGTGCGAGATTCCGGTGGCACAGTTCCTCGCTGACCGTTTCGACCACAAGAGTTTCTCAACTCTCAAGACCATAAACATCAGCGGCAGGATTGCAGAGGCAACATATGTCACAAACTCAAAGGAACAGCTGATGCTGGATTATGCCTGCGACTGGGGCAAGAGGCTCTTTGATCGCGAACTCGATGAAGTCCGCCTCACCTGGCTTTCTGACTGTTGTAGCGAAAAAACATCCAACAGTCATTTATCCGCTGACTGTTGGAGCGAAAAACCTTCCAACAGTCATGCGAAGTACCTGGAGGATGAGTTGCTGCAGGCGTGCCGTAGGAAGTTCTACAGGCCGGAGTACATAGCCTGCCCAGGTTGCGGCAGAACCATGTACAATCTGGAGACAACATTCAATGAGGTGAAGCGCCGCACATCCCACCTACAGGGCATGGTTATCGCGGTCATGGGATGCATCGTTAACGGTCCTGGCGAGATGGCAGATGCCGACTGGGGCTATGTCGGCGAGGGCAACCACAAGGTGTCCATATATAAAGGAAAAGAGCCCGTCCTCAGGCATGTTCCCGAAGAAGAGGCAATCGACCGTCTCTTGGAGATGATTGAAAAATAATAAATCAGCCTGGCTCTCAGAGCCAGGCTGATTTATTTTATTTAAGTGTCGCTATTACTGATTCACAAGCTCTCACGCTGTCACCCACTTCCACATGGATGTCTGCATCAAGAGGAAGGAAAAGATCGATGCGGGAGCCGAATTTGATGAGACCGCACTGCTTTGCCTTCTCCACAGGATCACCAGGCTTGCCGTAGGTCACGATCCTTCTGGCGAAGGTTCCAGCCATCTGCTTGAAGAAAACCTTGCCGTAAGGAGTGTCAAGGCCTATCGATGAATGCTCGTTGAGTTCAGATGCCTTAGGCAGGAAGGCCAGCAGGTAGCGTCCCGGATGGTACTTGTAATATGACACGGTGCCTTTTATAGGCCAATAGTTAACGTGTACATTGAAGAAACTCATATAGACAGACACCTGCAGGCATTCGCCCTTGAAGAACTCCGGTTCGGTGACTTTCTCAACAATTACGACCTCTCCGTCGCAGACAGAAGTCACTACATTCTCCCCTTCTACATTGCCTCGGCGCGGCACTCTGAAGAAGAAGCTGATCCAGCACATGAGAAGAAGCAGGAATACAATGATTATACTGAACAGTATAGTGCTCAGGATGCCTGTAGGACGTATGCAATAGAATGATATGAGCATCAGCAGCAGCGAAATGCACCATACCAGGATGATTGTCTTCAGTCCATCTCTATGGATTTTCATATATTTCAAGTTTTAGAATTACAGAAGAGAAAAACAAAGCAGGTAGATCGTACCGACAGGAACGGCGAAAAGAGTGCTGTCGAAGCGGTCCAGTATGCCGCCATGACCTGGAATGATCTTTCCGGAATCCTTGACTCCGTAGTAACGTTTCCACACGGATTCCACCAGATCTCCGAACACACTGGCAACATTGATGAGTATTGCAAGTACAACACTGTGAACCAGCCCGAATGTGAACACATGGGTGAGGTGCAGCACGAGAGAGATGATGATCGCAGTCATCAGGCCGCCGGCAAAACCCCACCAGGACTTCTTCGGAGAAATGCTAGGGAACATCTTCTTGCCATTCTTGCCGAGCGTGCAACCCAGACAGTATGCGCCCACATCGGATCCCCAGATAAGGCCGAAGAAGCATAGAAGAAGTACTCCATTGTAGACTCCGTCGCTGAATACCAAGAAGTTGGCTATCGTCAGCGGAACAGACACATAAAGCATCGAAGCGTAGGTGTTGGCAATGGAAGCGTATGCACTCTTATCCTTTTCGTAGAGCGATACAACCATGGCAACCATGATAGGAATGAAGCTCAGCAGAATGAAGCTTGGATTGATATCGAAGCGCATCCAGAGGAAAACCATGGTGAACAGAAGTGCGCCTGCGATTGTCGTAAGCGTCTTCGGCATCACAAAGTAACCGTGTTCGATGCTCATCCTGTTAAATTCCCACTGCCCCATTATAAGCAGGAAAAGGAAAAGGGCTGCGAAACCGAATTCCGAGAAATAGATTCCGCAGACCATTATGATCATGAATATGACTCCTGAAATTGTACGGGTAAGAAGATTACTCATTGCTTTCAGTCTTTGTTTCATTAGTTTCAGTTGTCTCCACTGCAGGTGTATCGGATTCCTGCTCATCTGCCGGCTGTTCCGGCTCGGCAGAGGCTAGACGCTCCTCACCATGCTTTCCAGCCTTCGGACCGAGAATCTCCTTGAGATCCTCCTGCATGATCACCTCTTTCTCGATGAGGAGCTTTGCGAGCTTGTCCAGTGACTCCCAGTTATCCTTGAGAAGCTTGGTCGTACGCTCTGTAACCTCGTCGACGATAGCCTTGATCTCGGAGTCGATCACTTCTGCAGTCTTCTCGCTGTAAGGCTTGGTAAGGTCGTAGCCCCTTGCTCCGGTAGAATCGTAGTAGGAGATATTTCCTACCTTTTCGCTCATACCGTAGTAAACCACCATTGACTTGGCAATAGACGTCAGTCTCTCGAAATCACTCAGGGCGCCTGTGCAAGGCACGCCGTCATTCACTATCTGTTCGGCGATGCGGCCAGCAACGAGAGAACACATTTCGTCCATCATCTCACTCCTGGACCAGGTAACCTTTTCATCAGGCAGGTACCATGTCAGTCCGAGGGCCTGTCCACGAGGAATTATGCTCACCTTGAGAACAGGATCGCAGCCAGGAAGCAGCCAGCCTGCAACAGCGTGGCCTGCCTCGTGGTAGGCGGTGAGCCTCTTCTCATCCTTGGACATGATGGTCTTCTTGCGTTCGATACCACCGACGACGCGGTCCACAGCCTCGAGGAAATCATCATTGGAGATGGTCTTCTTATCCTTGCGTGCGGCTCCAAGGGCGGCCTCGTTGCACACATTTGCGATGTCGGCACCGGACATTCCCGGAGTATGCTTTGCAATCTGGTCCAGATCGAATGTCTGGTCAAGCTTGAGTTTCTTCAGATGCACCTGGAAGATTTCCTTGCGTTCATTCAGGTCCGGAAGGGTGACATGGATCTGACGGTCGAAACGGCCGGCACGCATAAGGGCCTTGTCGAGGATATCGGCACGGTTGGTGGCTGCCATCACGATGACACCGCTGTTGGAGCCGAAACCGTCCATTTCGGTAAGGAGCTGGTTCAGAGTGTTCTCGCGTTCGTCATTTGAAGAAAAGCCTGCGTTCTTGCCTCTCGCGCGGCCAACGGCGTCGATCTCGTCTATGAAGACGATGCATGGAGCCTTTTCCTTAGCCTGCTTGAAGAGATCTCGTACGCGTGAGGCGCCCACGCCCACAAACATTTCAACGAAGTCTGAACCGGAAATGGAGAGGAATGGTACATTTGCCTCGCCTGCAACTGCTTTCGCAAGCAGGGTTTTGCCCGTACCCGGAGGGCCTACGAGAAGCGCTCCTTTAGGAATCTTCGCACCCAGGGCGGTATATTTCTTAGGATTCTTGAGGAAATCCACGATTTCCATCACTTCCTCCTTCGCGCCATAGAGACCGGCCACATCCTTGAAGGTCACCTTGTTATCCTTCTTGTCAGCGAGTCTGCCCGGAGCCTTGCCAACATTGAAGACACCGTTCCCGGCTCCGCCGCCCCGATTGAGGCCGCGGAACATGAACACCCACATCAGCACGAGCAGAAGCGGGAACATGATCCATTCCATCACGCGGGACAGCATGTGGTCATTCTTTGTGATCACCACCTTAGGTCTGCTTTCTTCAGGCAGTTGCCCGTTGAGTTCCCCGAACATCTCCTCTGCATTGAAGCTGGAGGAAACCAGGAAAGTAAGATGAGGGGATTTCCTCGGAACCTGACCTCCGAAGTACTTCTCGGCATACTTTGTCAGGCATTCCTGCCTGAGTGTGATTCGGCCTTCGAAATCGTTGCGTACGAAATCGATCTGCTTCACATCTCCCTTGAGCACGAGTTCCTTCACATCTTCCCACTCCACCTTTGTGGCCGGCACCGCCCCTTTGAACGGATCCCCCTGGAACACCATCCAGATGAGTCCCGCAATCAGCAGCATGTAGATCCAGGTGAAGGAAAAGCCCTTCTTAGGAGTCTTCTTGTTGTTATTGTTCTTTTCTGCCATCTTTCAATTCCGGAATTTATTCTTCACTGTAAACGGTCTTGTCTGCGTCCGCCCAGAGGTCCTCAAGCCTGTAGAAAGACCTGTAGACGGTCTGGAACACATGAACGACAACTTCGCCGTAATCAAGGATTACCCAGAAGGCGTTTTCCTTACCCTGGGAGCGGAGCACCTTTCTCTTGCACTTCTCGATGACCCTTTCCTCGACATTGTCCGCGATTGCACACACATTGGTGGTGCTGTCCGCATGACACACGACGAAATGGTCGGAAATGGCGGTACCGATAGATCTGAGGTCAAGAGATACTACTTCCTGGCCCTTCTTCTCGAGCATCGCGTCTGCAATTACCTTTACAATATCAACTGATTCTGTATTAACTGATTTTTTCATAATTTTGCTTTTCCAAATTAACGCACGCAAATATAACAATTTTCGCTCCAATGGGAAATAGCTTTCGCATTTATTGGCTAAAAGAAACAGATTCCACGAATGAAGAGGCCCTGAGGCGTATTTCGGACGGTTCGGAGGCCAGTGACAATATGTCAGTTCTGGCGGCGGAAAGTCAGACTGCCGGCAAAGGACAGGGCGACCACAAGTGGCACAGCCAGCCTGGCGACAATCTTACGTTCACAGTTATATTAAGATACGGAGACGGCCCTGGATACTTTCACTCTTTCCCGGCAAACAGGCAGAAAGAAATCAGCGATTTGACCGCGAATGCAGTTGTGGACTACCTCGCACTGCACGGGATAAAGGCGTGGATAAAGCCGCCAAACGACATCTGGATCGAAGACAAAAAGATTTGCGGTCTCTTGATAAAACACCGCGTCAATGGCTCCGCACTGCTTCATACGATAATAGGCATCGGCTTGAATATCAACGAGAAGGACTTCCCTGCCGACCTGCCTAACCCGACTTCCCTACGGCTGCAGACCGGCCGGGAGGACAGGTATGATGTACACTCCGAATTGGAGCGTTTCCTTGAGATATTTGAGAAAGGTCTGAAAGGTTTGCTTGGGTAGCCAGGCTGCCTACGGCCTCATCGCTGCTATGACTGCAGCAGGATCCTCGGCCTTGAATACAGCGCTGCCTGCCACAAGCATGTCAGCTCCGCATTCTATCAGCCTGTGAGCATTCTCGGGGCTGACTCCCCCGTCCACCTCGATGCGGCAGCGGAACTTGTTCTCGTCGATTGCCTGCTTGATTGTACGGATGCGGTCGTAGGTCTCCTCGATGAACTTCTGTCCACCGAAGCCGGCATACACACTCATCACCAGCACGAAATCACAGGCATAGAGGTAAGGAATGATCTTTTCCACAGGCACATCGGGATTGAACGCAAGGCCGGCCTTCATACCGAACGACTTGATGAGTCCCAATATAGGCTCCGGATCGCGGACAGCTTCATAGTGGACGCTGAGCATCTTTACCCCAACCTTGGAGAAACGCTCGATATAGCGTTCCGGATGAACAATCATCAGATGGGCATCCATCATCTTCTTTGCCACGGGAGCAATCGCCTCCACAATCGGGAATCCGAAGGAAATATTAGGCACAAGGCTGCCATCCATCACATCCAGATGGAACATGTCGGCGTATTTGTTTACGATGTCGACACTCTTCTCCAGATGGAGGAAGTCAGCGGCCAGCATCGAAGGTGCGATCTTGACTTTCATCTTACCTGAAATTGACGATGAGATCGGTCAGCAGAGCCGTGAATTTGTCCAGGGATGCCAGTTCAAGCCTCTCCCCTGGAGCATGTACGCCCCTGAGTGTAGGTCCGATGGCTATCATGTCCATGTCCGGGTACACCTCAGTGAAGAGACCGCATTCGAGTCCTGCGTGTATCGCACGTACGAGCGGCTTCTTGCCGAAAAGTTTTTCATATGAAGCAATGCAGGCCTCGCGCAGTGGTGAGTCCACCGCAGGAGCCCAGCCCGGATATTCGCTCTCATGGGCAACTTCTGCGCCTGCAAGTACGAAGGCTGCCTCGACCTTGGCGCCGGCTGCACGGCGGGCTGCTGTGTTGCAGCTTCGCTGGCTTGAACCGAGACGTATCACACCAGGCTCTGTCATCTTAACCGATGCGAGGTTGGTCGAAGTCTCTACGAAGCCTGCGATCTCCTGGCTCATAGCGAGTACCCCGTGAGGGCAGGCAACGAGTGCAGTAGCAAGAGAAGCAGCTGTCTTAGAGTCTATTGCCATATTGCAGCTGCAGTCAGACTTTAACTCAAATGACACGGTCAACTCTTTCTCCACATTGCCGAATTCCTCGTTGGCGGAAGCCTGAAGTTCCTCCGCCGCCTTGGCGAAGTCAGACACCTTTTCCGGAGTCATTGCGAGCACAGCCCAAGCTTCACGGGCAATTGCGTTGCGCTTGTTGCCTCCGTCGATGGACACCAGCTGGTATCCCAATGGAAGAACGCCGTACAGGTAGCGTCCTAGGAGCACTACAGCAGATGCACGTCCCTTGTTGATATCTTCGCCGCTATGGCCGCCCATACAGCCGCTGATGCGTATTTCAGCCAGCACGGAACCATCTGCAACGGCCTCGTCAGTATAGTTGAATTTGGCGGTGGTATCCAGTCCGCCGGCGCAACCTACACATATTTCTCCCTCGTCCTCATCGTCGAGGTTGATGAGGCTCTTGCCGGAGAAAAAGCCCTTCTTGAGGGCCATTGCTCCGTCGAGACCTGTCTCCTCTGAAATTGTGAAGAGAGCCTCTATCTTTCCGGTCTTGTCCTCCCCTGTCATCATTGCAAGTGCACAGGCGATTCCGATGCCGTCGTCAGCACCGAGGGTAGTATCGTGAGAAACCATCCAGCCGTCCTCGATGACGTATGGGATAGGATCCTTTGCGAAATCGTGGCTGCATCCCGCGTTCTTCTCGCAAACCATATCGGAATGGGCCTGAAGCACCAGTGTAGGCACATTTTCCTTGCCTGCATCGGCCGGCTTTACGATGAGCACATTGCCGACCTCATCGGTCTTGTGCTCAAGCCCGTGCTCCTGGGCAAAGGCGTTGAGCCATGCTACAATCTGCTCTTCGTGACCTGATTCACGCGGCACCTTGGTTATTTCCTTGAAGATTTCGAGAACTTTCTGGCTGTCCATATCTGTTGTGTATTTTATTTCCGGTTTCAAATATACAAAAAATGCCAGGCATTTCTACCTGACACTCACAAGCATCTTCTCGATGTCGTTGACATACTGCTTGAATACGCGGTCGGTCTCGATGAGATCGCTCACGGTCGAGCAGGCATGAAGCACTGTCGCGTGGTCTTTGCCACCGATTTCCGCACCGATGGTAGATAGCGAGCAGTTGATCAGATTCCTGGAAAGATACATGGCAATCTGCCTTGCCTGGACAATCTGACGCTTGCGGGACTGCGAAAGAAGCGTTTCCTTTGTGATGTTGAAGTACTCGCAGACGGTCTGCTGCACCTTGTCGATCGTAAGGTCGTTCTTCTCTTCGCTCACGATCTTGCCGGTGATCTGTTCGGCCAGCTCGATCGTAATCTCCCTGTGTGAGAGGGTTGCATTGGCAATCAGCGAGATGAGTGCACCCTCGAGTTCACGGAAGTTCTTCTTCACGCGGGTTGCGAGGTAGACGAGCACTTCGTCACTCAGCTGAACTCCCTCGCGGAAGCTCCTTGCGCGGAGCATTGCGAGACGGGTTGCAAAATCCGGAGCCTGAAGCTCTACAGAGAGTCCCCATTTCAGACGGGAGAGAAGCCTCTCCTCGAAGTTCTGGAGATCTACAGGCGCGCGGTCTGACGTAAAGATCAGTTGCTTGCCGCTCTGATGCAGATGGTTGAAAATGTGGAAGAAAGCGTTCTGGATTCCCGGTGAGGAAAGCTCCTGGATGTCATCGACGATGAGGACATCCATCTTCATGTAGAAGGCCAGGAAGTCAGTCAGCTTGTTCTTCACGTTGACGGCATCCATATACTGGGTCTTGAGCCTGTTGGCAGGCACATAGAGCACCACGAGATCAGGATGCTGCTCCTTGATGGCAATGCCTATCGCCTGGGCGACGTGGGTCTTGCCGAGTCCCGGACCACCGAAGAGGAACAGCGGGTTGAACGCCGTCTTTCCGGGGTTGCCGGCAATTGTCCTTCCTGCCGAAACAGCCATTCTGTTGCACTCGCCCTCTATGAGGTTGCCGAAGCAATAGACACTGTTCAGGTTGGACTTCACGTTCAGGCGTGTGAGTCCTGGATAGACAAACGGGCCAGGATTTACCGCAGGTGAATAGTGCGATACCTGGATGGTTTTGTTAGCGGGTGGGTTAGTATGAGAGGCCGGGTACTGGAGCGGAGCCTGCTTCTGGACAGGACGTACACGGTATACCAGCTTTGCGTCTAAGCCGATTTCCCTCTTGAGAACCTTTGTGAGAACGTCGAGGAAGTAGGTTTCAAGATACTCGCGGAAGAACTCCGAAGGAATTTCGAGAGTAATGGTGCTGTCCACCATGGCAACCGCCTTGAGAGGCCTGAACCAAGTAGCGAACTGCTGAGGCTCGACGATGTTCTCGATGACCCTCAGGCAGTTGTTCCAAACCTGGATATGTCTTTCTTCTGCTGCCATTTCCGATGGTGAATATTCTGAAACACTTTCGGGGATGAAATTATCCCCTTAACACGTTTGCAAAGTTGGGCAAAAAAAAGTTATAAAAAAACTGTTTTGCTATTGCAAATATAGAAAATTCTACTTTTACGACAGCCGTGTTAAAGCGTAGAAATGGCTATTTGTAAACTATTGATAATCAGTTATATATCCGTGTAAAAAAGTTGTAACTGATTGATATATGCAAAATAGTAAATTTGAATAATTCTAAGATACTGAAATGGGGATTTTTGTGCCCTGGAGCGCGTTCAGTGCTAGAAAAATCCATTATCGGCTTATGCGGCTTACGCTATCCCCTTCGATCTTAACCATGAAACATCCTGGAAATTTTTCTGCAGCCTTGTCGAAGATGTTTTCAACATCTGCCTTCTCGGAACTCTCGCCGATTATGTATTTATACACTTTTCCACTCGGGTAGCAAGAGGCCTTGTAGCCTTTGAAAAATGGATCTTTGAGAGATACCTGGCGTGCGACAGTTGAGACCTGTATGCCGTACCTTACAGACTCTTCAACAGCCATTTCTACTTTATTTTCCTCTTTAGTTGATTCCTCGGATACAGTTGAAACTGAAGTTGTTGGCTCGTTATAATTCAAGCTTTTGTTATAGTCGGTTTTAAACTGCAGGAATGCCTCATACAAAGCATTTGCAATCTTATCCTTGCCCTCGTCAGTGGTAATAACTGCCAGATCGGCACTGTTTGAGATGAAGGCCATCTCGAAAAGCATCGCAGGCATCGTGGTCTTCCAAAGCACATAGAAAGGATCCTGGGAGATTCCCCTGTTGCCCTTTACAGGACCGATCTTGTCCATCTTCTCGTTTACCATCACTGCGAAGTTAAGGCTCTGCTCGTAGAAAGCATTCTGCATCAGGTTGAAGAAAATGAACGATTCCGGATCTGTCGGATCGAAGCCCTGGTATTTGGTGGAATAGTCATCCTCGAGAAGGATTACGGAGTTTTCCCTCTTGCAGACATTGAGGTTGTAGGCGAAGGTGTCGCTCCCCTTCTTGCTGGACTGTCCGAGTATGTGACAGGAGAAGCCGCTGGCCGCAGAGTTGTCGTGGGCGTTGACATGAATGGAGAGAAAGAGGTTTGCCTTGTGCTTGTTCGCAATCTTCGCGCGCCCGTCGAGAGTTACATATACGTCTGTAGTGCGCGTGTATTCCACTTTGACATCCGGGCAGTTTTCGTTTATGAGCTTTCCGAGCTTCAATGCCACTGCGAGGTTCACATCTTTTTCGTTTGTGGTGCGGTCCTTGCTTATAGCACCAGGGTCCTTGCCTCCGTGGCCGGCATCTATGACGATTGTCTTGAAGCGTAGGTCGTCCTGGGCGACAGCCTCTGGAGCGGAAACCAGGGATGCATACGACAGAACCAGCAATATTATACCTATATTATATATATAATGCTTCATTTGGGACTCCTTAATTTGTAAGTTTGTCGGATTCGTAGTATTTTTGTAGGTTGTACAAATTTAACATTATTTTGCGAATTAAGCACCTCATAACTGTTTTACTGGTCTTCTTGCTGGCCTCGTCTGTCTCTGATGCGCAGAGCAGACTTAGCCAAAGACGTGCCAGAAACATGGCGGCAGCGGCTGAAAGTGTTCAGTCGGAATTGCCTGAGATGTCTGATTCGCTGAGGGCTGTGCAGGACTCGATTGCCAGAGTGAAAGATTCCCTGCACCGTGCCGATTCGGCATTCAAGGCGGATTCCGTAAGCATGCTCCACAAATCTTCACTTGAAAGACCGGCCTTCACGGCAGCCAAGGACTCCATCATCGAGGATTTCTCGGAAGGCAAGCAGATGATCTACTACTACGGAGACGTGACAGTCACCTACGGTACGATGAAGCTGACAGCCGATTACATGGAATATGACCTGAAGACCAGTACGCTGTATGCCCGAGGCACACCGGACCCTGCAACCGGCGAGGTCAAGGGACAGCCGAAGATGGAAGACGGGGGCAAGACCTATGAGATGCAGGAGCTGAGGTACAACTTCGAGACCCGCAAGGCGCGCATTACCAATATGGTGACCACCGAGGAGGATGGATTGATCCAGGGCAAGAATATCAAGATGATGCCGGACAACTCGATCAATATGACCAAGGGCCGCTATACGGTCTGCGACTGCGAGCATCCGCATTACTACCTGGCCCTTACGGCAGCCAAGGTTATCACGGGCAAGAACCAGAAGACAGTCTTCGGCCCAGCCTACCCTGTCATCCAGGACGTACCTATTCCTATCGGACTCCCGTTCGGTTTCATCCCTAAGCGGCCTGACCGCGCCACAGGCTTCCTCATGCCGACTTTCGGAGAGGAGAACGCCCGAGGCTTCTACGCCAGGGATATGGGTATGTACTTCGTCATAGGTGATTATTTCGACATCTCCATCACGGGTTCCATCTACACCCTGGGTTCCTGGAATGTGGATGTCAACTCCCGCTACAAGGTCAACTACAAGTGCAACGGCGGTTTCGGAATCACCTTCTCGAATGACCAGACCGGTGAGCGAGGCAGTACAGACTTCTTCCAGACGAGGAACTTCTCCCTCAAGTGGAATCACTCCCAGGATCCAAAGAGCTGGCCTGGTTCATCCTTCACGGCATCGGTGAACTTCTCCAGCCCTTCCAACAGCAAGTACAACTCCCACGGTGTGAACGAGGCCCTGCAGAACCAGATCTCATCTTCCGTGTCCTTCTCCAGAAACTGGAGCGGCAAGGTCAATATGTCAGTGAATGTGCTGCACAACCAGAACTCCCGAGACAGTTCCTACTCATTCTCGCTGCCTAACATCTCCCTGTCTGTCAGCCGTTTCTACCCGTTCAAGAGAAAGAATCGTGTGGGTAAGGAGAAGTTCTACGAAAAGTTCTCTCTCGGCTACAGCACTTCGTTCCAGAACAAGCTGAATTTCAAGATGTCCGAGTTCATGGGTGTGGAGACAGACCCTGTGACCGGTATGCCTCTGATTGATCCGGAGACCGGCTACAGAGCCAAGAAGTTCAGTACCGATTCCCTCTGGACGAAGCTGCCGGACAAGATCAACAGCGGCATGAACCACAATTTCCAGATCGGTCTGCCTAGCTTCACCCTCTTCAAGTACATTAACTTCTCCCCTAGTCTTTCATACGGCATGAACTGGCTGTTCAGCAAGGGCGAGAGACATCTGGAGGATGTTGTGGACAAGAACGGTAATCCAGTGATGGTGACCGACGAGGATGGCAACATGGTGAATGCGCAGCGTGTGATTACCGATCCGGGCAAGGCATTCAACACCTTCGGGGCTGTGCACACCTATTCGGGCAGCATTTCCATGAGTACCCGTCTGTACGGTATGTACAACTTCGGCAAGACACATAGGCTGCAGGCACTCAGGCATGTGGTGTCACCTTCCATTTCAATGAACTACAGCCCGGAGAAGGGCACCCGTTTCAATGGATGGCGCACACTGGACGGCTACTATGACGAACGCGGCAAGTATGTGAAGCCACAGGACTATAATATATATAATATAAGTACACATAATTCCGGCTCGGCTCCAGGCAAGGGACAGACCGGTTCTATGAGTATCTCTATCGGCAACAACCTGGAGGCGAAGGTCCGCGACATGAGGGACACCACAGGTACCGGTTCCAAGAAGGTTAAACTGCTCGACAATCTCAACTTCAATACGTCTTACAACTTCCTTGCTGACTCATTGAGAATGAGCAATGTAGGTATCACTGCTTCAACTTCTGTTTTCGGTAAGGTCAGCTTGAGCGGTAACCTTAATTTCGATCCATATGCAGTTGATGACCATGGCCGCAAGTACAATAAGTTTGCCGTGACCCAGGGCCAGGGCCTCCTCCGTCTTACCAATGCATCCGCCTCCGTTTCCTATTCTATTTCAGGCGATGGTAAGATTAATGGAAATGACGGCTCGAAGGATTCCGGCGGCGGTGCTGCAGGCGGATATAACCGAATCTACTACCATCCGATTACCGGCGAGTATATCCCTGGAGGCTACCTTTACTATATGAATCCGAATGCCCCTTGGTCGCTGAGTTTCAACTATTCCTACAGTTACAGCCGTTCATATCAGTATACGAATGAGCAGTTGATTACCAAGCATCGCCATACCCAGACTCTCGGTATCAGCGGCAACGTGAAGATCACCCCTGCCCTTTCGATCAATATGAGTTCCGGTGTCGACCTTATGGCGATGAAACTTACCACTACCCAGATTTCCGCGACTTACGATCTGCATTGCTTCAACATCGCAGTTTCCTGGGTGCCTACCGGTCAGTGGCAGTCGTGGTCTTTCCGTATCGCGGCAAATGCTGCAGCCCTTGCCGATATCCTCCGTTACAAGAAGAGCAGCTCATACTGGGACAATTAGTTTTGCCATCCCGAATTATTTGCCTATATTTGCAGCGTTCCAATCGGGACACCGTAATTTTTCCTTTATAAAATACTATGCACAACAAGACAGAGCTTCAGGCGAAGTCGCTGGAAGAACTCCAGGCAATGGCTTCTAACCTGAATATTCCAAGCAAAGAAATCAAGAAAATGGACGCCAATGATCTTATGTACAAGATCATGGATATCGAGGCGAATGTGGAGAAGATGGAAGTGTCGATCAAAGAGCCACGTCAGCGTCGTCCAAGAACAAAAACAAAGAAAGAAGAAGCACCTGCAGCTGAGCAGAAGGCTGATAAGACAGAAGAGGCAAAACCGGCTCAGGAGCAGCCTGCAGCAGAGACGGTTACGAAGCCGGAGCCGAAGAAACGCGGACGCAAGCCAAAGGCTGAGAAAGTTGCTGAGGCAGCCGAAAGTGCCGTTAAGGAGCTTGCACCGGCGGAGGTAAAGCCTGCAAAGGTGGAACCTGTGGAAAAGGTTGAGCCTGTAGAAAATGCACCGGCCGAGCGTGTGGCAGACGGAGAAAGAAAGCCACGCCAGAAGAGGCAGAGAGTGCAGAAGAATGCAGAGCCCGTTGCCCTCGATGCTGAAAACGCAAGCAGTAACGAAAACGCTCCAGAGCCAAAGCAGAGGCCGGCCCAGGTAATGCCTAACGGTCAGAAGATACCTAGTGTGGAGGAACTCCGCAGGAACCAGCGCCCTGGCGCAAATCGTCCTGAGAGGCCTCAGAACAATCAGCCACAGCAGAATAGCGGTCAGGCTCAGGAGCAGACTGAACAGGATCAGACCCGTCAGAACAACGTGCAGGGGCAGAATAATCAGCAGAAACAGAACAACCAGCCAAAGCAGCCTCAGCAGCCAAAGATTGTATTCGAAGGCACAATCGAGGCTACCGGCGTACTGGAGGTGCTGCCTGAGGGCTACGGCTTCCTGCGCAGCGCTGACTATAACTACGTAAACTCCCCTGACGACATCTACGTCTCACAGCAGCAGATCA
>JAKSJK010000025.1 GCA_024398095.1 Bacteroidales bacterium | reverse complement strand
CCCACGACCCCGAGATTACAAATCACGTGCTCTAGCCAACTGAGCTATATCGGCATTTTCCGCTTCTCGCCTGCTGTGCTGACGGATTTGGACTGCAAAGATATAGATAAAATCTGAATCTCCAAACTTTTTCAGATTATTTTGTGATAAGTTTCAACTCCCGAAGTATGCCGGCCTTGTCCAGTCCGCACTCTTCTCTCAATGCGCTCTGGCTTGCATGCCCGACGAACCTGTCCGGGATGCCGATCGCGCGCACCTTGCAGCTGCATTCCTTTTCGGCCAGCAGCTCCGTTACAGCTCCGAACAGTCCTCCCCGGATGCTGCCGTCCTCAACGGTGACTATGCGCCCAGTCCTGGCGGCTTCCATCACTGCCTCTTCGTCGAGAGGCTTGACGAACCTGAGGTCATAGACCGCCACATCCCCGAATTCTTCCGCAGCCTCGAGGGCTTCTTTGACAAACGGTCCTGCCACCAGTATCGCAGCCTTGCCTCCGTCCGCAACCTTGAGGGCCTTGCCGGTCTCTATCATCTCGAATGGCGCGTCCTGCCATGCGGCACCTTTTCCGTATCCGCGTGGATACCTTATTATATATGGGCCCTTCTCGGCGTGGAGGGCTGAGTACATCATCTGTTTCAGCTGTATCTCGTCGGATGGGACTGCAATCACCGTGTCGGGGATGCTCCTGTAGGCCGCTATGTCGAAACAACCGTGATGGGTGGCTCCGTCTTCGCCTACGAGGCCGGCCCTGTCAAAGCAGAGGACCACGGGCAGTTTCTGGAGCGCCACATCGTGGATGATCATGTCGTAGGCCCTCTGGGAGAAGGAAGAGTATATGTTGCAGAACGGGCGCATGCCGCCTGCGGCCAGTCCGGCGCTGAAGGTTACGGCGTGTCCCTCTGCGATGCCTACATCGAAGAAACGCTCCGGCATTTCTCCCGCGAGCAGGTTCATTCCGCAGCCGGATGCCATTGCCGGGGTTACGCCGACGACGCGGCTGTCCATCCTGGCAAGTTCCAGCAGGACCTCTCCGAATACATCCTGGTAACGGCTCACATCGCTGTGCTTGCGTATCCTCTTGCCGGTCACCGGGTCGAAGGCTCCAGGGGCGTGCCATGTGGTCTGGTCTTCTTCCGCCGGGGCGAATCCCTTTCCCTTGGTGGTGATGGCATGGAGAATCTTTGGTCCCTTGATGCCTCGAAGTCTGGTAAGGGTTTCGGTCACCTGGGCTATGTCGTTGCCGTCGATAGGGCCGAAGTAGCGGAATCCCATGGATTCGAACAGAGCACCTCCGGACTGGCGGGTGAGGTTGGACTTGAGGTCGCGGACCATCTTCTGGATGCGTCTGCGGAAGCCTGTCTCGCCCATGGAGTGCCAGATCCTTTCCTTGAAGCGGTTGTAGCGGACGCTGGTGGTAATCCTCAGCAGATATTCATGCATCGAGCCGATGTTGCGGTCGATGGAGATGTTGTTGTCGTTGAGTATGATGAGCAGGTCTGTGTCTGTGCCGCCGACGTTGTCAAGTCCTTCATAGGCAAGTCCGCCTGTGAGGGCGCCATCGCCGATGAGGGCGATCACTTTCTCGCTGCGTCCCTGCATCCGGGCTGCCTGGGCGAGGCCGAGCGACGCCGAGATGGAAGTGGAGGAGTGACCGGCTCCGAAGGCGTCGTACGGACTTTCGTCGCGGCGGGTGAAGCCGCTGATGCCGCCGGCCTGCCTCTTGTTGCGGAAAGCCTCTCGCCGGCCGGTGATTATCTTGTGGGCATAGCTCTGGTGACTGACGTCGAAGACAAGTTTATCCTCCGGGGTGTTGTAGACTTTGTGCACGCCGACGATGAGTTCCACGGCGCCGAGGCTCGAGCCCACGTGACCGGGATTGGTCGCGCAGCATTCGAGCATATACTCCCTGATTTCCCCGCAGAGCTCCCTCAGTTCGTCGGTGGAAAGGCCTTTAAGATCGGCCGGAGAGTCTATTTTGTCCAGAAACTTCATCATACAGGCTTCAAAGTTACGGCATTTTTTGCATATATTTGCGCCATGGAAACGAAAACAAACAAACTTCTCAACGACAGCGCCTTTGCAAGGTGGACTGTCCTCATCCTCGTAGCGTCCTGCATGTTCTTCGCCTACATGTTCGTGGACGTGATGTCGCCTCTGAAGTCTCTCGTGGAGAGCGGACTTGGCTGGAACAGCAGTGTGTTCGGCACCTATGCGGCATCTGAGTACATTCTCAATGTCTGCGGCTTCCTCATCATCGCAGGCGTTATTCTCGACAAGCTCGGCGTACGCTTTTCAGGCATACTCTCCGCAGGTCTCATGGTCCTCGGCGCGGGCATCAAGTTCATCGGCATCACCGACTGGTTCCAGACCACGGCTTTCGCCCAGTGGCTCGGCTCATGGTGGGTTGAACTTCCTGCAAGCGCAAAGATGGCTTCCCTGGGCTTCATGATCTTCGGCTGCGGCTGTGAGATGGAGGGCACCAATGTGTCCAAGATTCTCGCAAAGTGGTTCAAGGGCAAGGAAATGGCTCTGGCCATGGGTCTGGAGATGGCAATCGCCCGTCTGGGAGTGTTCGGAGTGATGTGGATCGCACCTATGATTTCCAAGGCTTTCGACAATTCTGTCGTTGCGCCAATGGGCTTCTGCGGCGCCCTCCTCTGCGTCGGTCTGCTCAACTTCGTGGTCTTCAGTTTCATGGATACCAAGTTCGACAGTCAGCTCAAGGCTGCCGGCCAGGCTACCGAAGAGGCTTCCGAGGATGAATTCCACATCAGCGACCTCGGTGCCATCTTCAAGAGCAAGATGTTCTGGATCGTGGCTCTTCTCTGCGTGCTTTACTACAGCGCAATCTTCCCATTCCAGAGATATGCCACCAACTTCCTCGAGGAGACTCTCGCGATCGGCAATGACGAGGCTGCACACCTCTTCAGCTGCTTCCCTATCCTCGCGATGGTGCTTACTCCTTTCCTCGGCTATTTCCTCGACCGCATCGGCAAGGGTGCAACCATGCTGATGGTGGGTTCGGTTATCATGATAGCATGCCACCTCAGCTTTGCGTTCCTCCTGCCTCTGGTTCCATCCAAGGCACTCGCACTTACGCTGATCGTAATCCTGGGTGTCAGCTTCTCACTGGTACCTGCTTCTCTCTGGCCTTCAGTGCCTAAGATCATCGATGAGAAGATTCTCGGCTCCGCTTATTGTCTCATCTTCTGGGTTCAGAACATCGGTCTCTGCCTGGTTCCGCTTCTGATCGGCTATCTCCGTCAGTCTACCAACGGCTACCTCGTGCCGATGATCGTGTTCTCTCTCTTCGGTGTGCTCGCTCTTGCGTTCAGCATCTTCCTGAAGGTGGAGGACAAGAGAAAGGGCTACGGCCTTGAGGAACCTAACATTAAATAATGATGAACAAAGACTTCAAACTGACTAAAGCCGCCTGCTGGGCGGCTTTGGCGTGTCTGGTGGTACCCATGTTTGCGTCGTATTTCTTCGACGACATGTTCAGTACCGTGTCCCAGATATTCAGGAATCCGGAGGCCCTCGAACTGGGCTGGGATTCTGCGGACTATGGTTTCTATGCAGGCGGCTATTCCTTCCTTTGTGTCTGGGGCGGCCTGATTGTCTGCGGCATGCTGCTGGACATCTTCGGAGTGCGTCTGGTGGGCTCCATCTTCGTCGGACTCATGGTTGGCGGCGCAGTCATGGTCTATACCGCCATCACGTCCGGCCTGTCTCCGAAGACCTCTCTTACGGTGGCTTATATCGGCTGCATGCTCTTCGGTCTCGGCAGCGAGATTGCCGGTGTGGCTGTGACGCGCTCGATCGCAAAGTGGTTCAAGGGACGCAACGTGGCTCTGGCAATGGGCCTGCAGCTCGCAATCGCCCGCCTCGGAACCGCAGCAGCCTTCATATTCTCTCCGGTGCTGATCGCCCAGAAGGAATATTACTCCCTGGCTGACACTTCCCGTCCTGCCCTCGTGGGCATGAGCCTGCTTCTGCTCGGCGGAGTGCTCTGGGCCATCTTCGTGGCCATGGATGCCCGTTTCGACAAGGCCAGCGGTGTCGTATCCCAGCGCGGAGAAGTCAAGGAAAACGATAAGTTCAGCTTTTCTGACATCCTTCGTCTTCTGTCCAATCCACGTTTCCTGATGATCTCCCTGCTGTGCGTGTTCTTCTATTGCTGCATCATTTCCTTCAAGAAGTTCGGCACCGCAATCGTGATCCCGCGTTTTGCGATGGAGGCTTCCAGTGCCAAGTGGGTGATTACGATGATACCTTTCTTCACCGTGGTCTTCACACCGCTCTTCGGTGCATTGGTGGACAAGGTCGGCAAGGCTACCCGTTGGATGATTGCGGGTTCATGTCTCGTCCTGGCTGCGCACCTGGTGATTGCTTTCGCGCCTCAGGGAGTCGCTTTCTGGGGCTATTTCGGCATCGCCCTGCTCGGTGTGGGCTATTCTCTCGTACCATCTGCGATGTGGCCGTCCGTGCCTAGAATCGTGCCGGAGAAGAATCTCGGAACCGCATATTCCCTGATCTACTGGATTCAGAACATGGGCATGCTGGTCGTTCCTATCTTCGTCGGACGCATCTTTGCTTCTTCCATGGAAGAGACAGCTGCCGCCGTCAGCGCCGAATATATATTCATAGGTCTCGGTCTGGTCGCCATACTGGTGGCCGCGCTGCTGCAGCTTTCTTCCCGGAAACATCCGGAGCTGGGGCTCGATGCACCAAGCAGGAAGTAGCCAGGGCTACCTGACCAGCACCATTTCGTTGATCAGGTGGTCTGCGTGGCCGATTTCCTTGATGATGAAGAGAGCGTAGTTGATGTCCAACGAGATGTTGCGGCAAATCTCCGGGTCGAAGCTGATGTCGCTCATGGTGCCTTCCCAGACGCGGTCAAAGTTGAGACCGATCAGGTTGCCGTCTGCGTTGATGACAGGACTTCCGGAGTTACCGCCGGTGGTGTGGTTGTTGGCCAGGAAGCAGACAGGGACATTCTCGAATCCGCCACGGGCATAGATGTCGCGGAGAACCTGAGGGATGTTGTAGTCGAATATCTCCGGATTGTCTTTCTCCATCACGCCCTTGAGCGTTGATACCGGTCTGTAGTAGGTTCCGTCGGCAGGGGAGTAGCCGCATACGTGGCCATAGGCGACGCGCAGGGTGAGGTTGGCATCAGGGAAGAAGTCGCGTTCGGTCTCGAAGGCCATCTGTCCGCGCATGTAGTCGCGGTTGAGGAGGTCGATCTGCAGTGCGTATTCCTTGATCTTCGGACTGAGTTCCTTCTGGTACCATTCCATCATCTTGGCTCCGAATTCCTGGGCCATGGCAGGGCTTTCCACATCCTTGAACATTTCATGCGACCAGGCTTCCACGCCGCCCCATTTTGCGAGCTGCTCTTTGAACCAGGCTGGCTGAATGTCTTCCGGAACATATTTGCAGAAGGCTTCCATTTCCACGACAAAGCTTTCCCTGTCGATGTCCATGCAGTAGTCTTTCAGATCGAGGTTCTTCTTGGACAGTTCGACAGCGTAGGCGGTCTCGGTGAAGATATCACGTGCAAAGTTCCACTTGTCGGCTTCCTTCTGGAGTGCCTCGATCCTGCCGGTGATACCTTCGTATTCCGTGCCCTTGGCCCACGCTTCGAAACGTGCCTCGTAGTCTTTCTTTGCGTCGATTACATGGTTCTTGCGCACGCCTTTCACCTCGCCTTGCCATTTTTTCCAGGCATTGGCGACAGAGGCGTTCTTGGAACTGTACTGGATGCGTATCTTCTGGCTGGAAGACATGTATTTCTTCTGGATTGCGAGTCTCTGGGTGCGGATCTCGATGCGGGCAGGGTCCGATATTTCGGTAATGTAGTTTACTGCTGACGAGTGGATATATTCCCTTGTGCTGCCCGGGAAGCCGTAGATGAAGGTGAAGTCGCCTTCCTTTACGCCCGCAGTGCTGATCTTGAAAAATTTCTTGGGGCTGTACGGTACATTCGCTTCCGAGTAGGAGGCCGGGTTGTTGTCCTTGCCGGCATATACGCGGAACATGGAGAAGTCGCCTGTATGGCGAGGCCACATCCAGTTGTCTGTGTCGCCGCCGAATTTGCCGATTGAGGATGGCGGTGCGCCGACGAGACGGACATCTGTATATTCACGGTATACGAAGATGAAGTATTGGTTGCCGTAGTAGAGTGCCTCCACGCTGGCGCGCAGTCCGTTTCCATCTTTTGTCGCCTCTGCGATGATTGCCTTGGAGTTGGCCTTTACCAGGGAGTCTCTCTGCGCTTCATTCATGGATTTGTCGTAGCCATTGAGGACCTGTCCGGTCACATCGTCCATCCTTTCGAGGAAGCTGACGCTGAGGCCCGGGCACGGAAGTTCCTCTGCACGGTTCATGGCCCAGAATCCATCTTTCAGGTAGTCGTGTTCTACGCTGGAGTGGCTCTGGATCTGTCCGTAACCGCAGTGGTGGTTTGTGATGAGCAGTCCTTCCGCCGAGATGAGTTCTCCGGTGCATCCGCGTCCGAAGAGCACCACGGCGTCTTTCAGCGATGCCTGGTTCACGCTGTATACGTCTTCGGCCGAGAGTTTGAAGCCTTTGGCCTGCATGTCTGCGATTCTCTGTGAGATGAGGCTCGGAAGCCACATTCCGTCGTCGGCGAGGGCTGCCAGAGGCAGCAGTATCGCCGAAAGTATGGTGATGATTCTTTTCATAGCACGCAAATGTACCAAAAAAAGACTTATCTTCGCAATTATGAGAACAGAACAGATCACATCAGCGCAGAATCCGAAGGTAAGGCGTCTGCTGGAACTTCAGGAAAAGTCGAAGGCGCGCAGGGAGAACGGGCTCTTTGTGGTGGAAGGACGCCGCGAGCTGGAACATTGTCTCGAGGGAGGCTATGAGGCTGACACCGTATTCTGGTGCCCGGAGATACTGGCTGAACTGCCGGACTGCGGACAGGAACTGACCATAGAGGTTCCGGCGCAACTCTACAACAAGATCGCCTACCGTGGCGGCACAGAGGGCGTCATCGCCGAGATGAAGGCAAGACCGCACTCTCTGGAAGATCTCAGACTCAGTGAGAATCCGCTGGTGGTGGTGCTTGAAAGTGTGGAAAAGCCCGGCAACCTGGGTGCGGTGCTCAGAAGTGCCGACGCTGCGGGGGCCGATGCCGTGATCGTCTGCGACCCTCTCACCGATCTATATAATCCGAACCTCATACGCAGCAGCATAGGCGGCATCTTTACCGTACAGAGTGCGGCGGCGACCTCCGAAGAAACCATTGCCTGGCTGAAAGGTCATGGCATACAGATACTTACGGCCCAGCTCCAGGACTCCGAATGGTACTACGAAACCCCGATGAAGCAGGGCACTGCCATAGTAATCGGAACTGAGGCGACGGGACTTACAGACATATGGCGCGAGGCTGCTGATGCCCACATCAAGATCCCTATGCTTGGGAAACTCGACTCCCTCAATGCCTCCGTTTCCGCAGCAATCCTTCTTTTTGAAGCCGTCAGACAGAGAAACGCATGAAAAAATTCGGACTCATAGGGCATCCCATCGAGCATTCGATGAGCCCCAGGCTGTTCAGTGCAGCCTACGGTGGAAGGTATCAGTACGATCTGATCCTGGGGGCGGACTTCGAAAAGTCCTGGCAGCGCTTCCTGGACGAGTACGACGGCATCAACGTGACCGCCCCGTTCAAGGATCTGGCCTATGCCAAGGCGGATATACTTTCGCCGGAGGTTGAGGCTACCATGGCTTCGAACCTGCTGGTCAAGACCTCGCTGGGCATCGAGGCGCACAACTCCGATTTCCTCGGCGTGGCGAAGATAATCCGCGAAATTGCCGATGGCCTGCGCTCAAAGGGGGAGCGTCCACTGCGAAGCGCCCTGATCGTGGGCTGCGGAGGTGCTGCCAAGGCTGCAGCGGCGGCTGCATATATGCAGGAAATGGAGGTTACGGTTGCAAACCGTTCGGTTGAAAAGGCACAGGCCTTCGTGGACCATCTGTCCATGTTCGAGCTGCTCAGGCCCTGTTCCGCGGGCGGCAGCATCAATGCCTGCGGCCTCGACCGGATGACGTCGGCAGATCTCGTGATATACTGTCTGCCTGTACGGATCCCGCAGATGGATGATCTCAGTATGCGTTTTTTCATTGAGGCGAACTACCGCGATCCGGCCTATTCGCAGAAATATCTTGATGAGAATGCAAGAAATTCTGGAAACAGCGTATATATAGACGGAAGCCGATGGCTGGTTGCCCAGGCTGTGACCGGATATGCCCTATTCACCGGGGAGGAACCGGACGCGGGTGCAGTCTGCAGTGCAATCTGAAACAGGCTCTGAACAGGACTATACCTAATAATATTTATACACCATGGCACTCAACAAAGTAATGCTTATCGGTAACGTTGGCGCAGACCCGGAAGTACGTTACCTCGAACAGAACAACCCTCAGAACCCGGCAAAGGTGGCAACATTCCGCCTTGCGACCACCGAACGCTATCGCGACCGCAACAACGAACTCCGCGAGAACACCGAGTGGCACAACATCGTGGTATTCGGACGCAATGCGGATGTGGTTGAGAAGTATGTGAAGAAAGGCTCAAACATCTATGTGGAGGGAAGCCTCCGCACCCGCAGCTTCGACGGCCGCGACGGTCAGAAACATTATGTGACCGAGATTCGCGTGGACAATCTCCAGCTGCTCGGCCGCCCTCAGGACAACCCGGCCAATGCCCAGCAGGCTCCGGCACAGCCTGTCGCAGCACAGCCGACCCCGGCGCCTCAGCCAGCTGTGACGCCTATGCCTATCGTCGACGACGATCTGCCGTTCTAGAAATCTGATTTGTAGTAGTCGCAGTTGTAGGCATTCAGGATGTCCATCTGCCCGTAATTGTCTCTCTTGGGGAATTCCTTTCCGAGTACGAGATAGTCTGAAATCATAACCAGGGCCCTGTAGGCCTGATCGTCGAAATGCTGGGCGATTATAGCATGGATGTATCCGTCCCGCAGGCCCTGGAGATTCTTCTCCAGCATGTCATATCCCACAAGGATGCAGTTCTTGACCTTCTTTCTGGAAAGATAGGAGGCCACGAGGTGTGACCTGGAGTTGAACATCACCAGATACCTCGTTTCATTTCCTCCCTTGAAAACTTCGTCGAGTTTCTCGTCTATGTCTTCCTGGTCATTCGGATCAATCACCACATCCAGGATCCTGCATCCTTCCAGATTGGAATTGATATAATCCTCGAATCCGGTCCTTCGCATGAGCATAGGGTCGGAGAGACTCTTGCTGTCTCGCTTGATTCGGATGTCGACTATTTCGCGAATGCTATCCTCGCGTCCGTCTGTGAGAACGAAGGCTCCGAGAAATCCGCTCTCGTACATAGGCATGCCGAAGAAACCGAGATAATCGTCAACGTCCGGCTTCGTGTCTATGAAAACGACGGGGATGTCCCTGGCTGAAAGTTCCTTCGCGAATTTGATGGAGTTCGCGCGGAACATCGGGGCTACTATGACCACTGAAGGCTCCATGTCGACGGCCTTCGTGCAGCACTCCTGGAATGACTTGCTGTTTCTCTGGTCGTAGAAAATCATCTCTACAGACACGTTGAGCCTCGAAGCGTACTCCTCGCCCTTGATGATTCCGTTCATCCACACCTCCCAGATCTCACCCTTCTTGAATTCAGGGATGAGGCATACGACGAGCTGGCGTTTCTTTCCGGTGAAAGCCAGCAGGGAGGCTGCGACATTGGGTTTGAATCCTAATTCTTCAATTTTCTCCAGCACCTTCCTGCGGGTTTTCTCGGAGACTCCTGAGCGGTTGTGGATGACTCTGTCCACGGTTCCGTCCGAAACACCTGCGGCGATTGCTACGTCGTGTATGGTTGCGGCCGGGCTGGTTGCGGATTCTTTCATTGGATTTTCTGTTTTGTGCAAAGATATATAAAAGTGAAATGTTATTTCGTGGTCGGACACGAAATTCAAAATCATCACTATATTTGGTGTACAAAACCGTATTAGATAAGATGAAAAGAATACTTGTTTTTACGATGCTGGCGCTGATGTCCTTCGGGATGTCAGCCCAGCCTCTGAACAACAGCGTGCAGCCGGGCTACAAAGGCATCTGGTTCACGCTTGGACAGGAGTCGGACTACGGTTACAAGTACTCCGGCGGCCTTGCCACTTACACCGTGAAGCATAATCCCATAGCGGTGTATGCCCCTCAGGTGGATCAGACTTTCTTCGTCTACGGTGGCACCACCGGTGCGGGGGACAGGCATCTGCTCTGCATGGCGGGATGCTTTGACCATAAGACCATGAAGGTCCGCAAGCCGGTTTGCGTATATGACAAGCAGGATGTGAACGACCCTCACGACAATCCGGCTCTCCAGATCGACAAGGACGGCTATCTGTGGGTGTTTGTCAGCGGACGTGCCACAAAGCGTCCGGGCTTCATCTACCGCAGTGATAAGCCGTATGACATTTCGTCATTCAGCGAAGTCGCCCAGCTGGAGATGACCTACCCTCAGCCTATGTATGACCCCGAGAAGGGCTTTCTCCTGGCGTTCACCAAGTATAGCGGCAAGAGGCAGCTGTACTGGGCCGTTTCCAAGGATGGAAAGGAGTGGTCGGAAAGCAACCATCTGGCGGATATCAAGGTTCCGGGAGACAAGTACAGCGGCCACTATCAGGTAACCGGATATGACGGCAAGTCAAAGATAGTTTCTGCCTTCAACCGTCACAAGAACGGCAATGTGGACACCCGTACCAATATCTATTATCTGCAGACTACAGACTGGGGCAAGACCTGGACAACTGCGGACGGCAAGGCCGTGGAGACTCCGGTCACAGATCTGGACAGCCCTTGCCTCATACTCGAAGCACAGTCCAAGGGGCAGAATGTCTATATCAAGGACGTCAACTTCGATTCTGACGGGAATGCCGTGATTCTCTATGTCAAGAGCAACGGCCATCAGCCTGGTCCGGATCACGGACCGAGGGAGTGGTGGACTGCGCACTGGACCGGAAAGGAATGGAAGTTCAGCTATATTACTTCCTCTTACCACAACTATGATTCCGGAAGCCTGTGGATCGACGGCAAGAACTGGACAGTCATAGGTCCTACAGCGGCTGGCCCGCAGCTCTGGGGTACAGGTGGAGAGATTGCAGTGTGGAAGAGTAAGAATGAGGGCAAGAAATGGAAAAAGACTGCTCAGCTCACCTCAGACAGCCGTTACAACCACGGTTATGTCCGCAGGCCGTATAATGGACAGGATCCGTTCTATGCCTTCTGGTGCGACGGCAATCCTGACAGGCTCACTCCGAGCCATCTGTACATGACAGACTCCAAGGGCAAGGTCTATGTCTTCCCTTACGACATGACCCAGGAATGGGAGTCTGTAATTCCATGCAATGAGGCTCCTGCTCAAAAGCAGACGAAATCCGGCAGGGAGTCTATGGCGGGACTGACTGCGCGCGTCTTCGAAAGGGCCAGCCAACAGTTTGTCATCCTGGACTCCAAGGTGCCTGAAGGCAAGGCTCCGCAGAGTTTCGACGGCACGGAGGACAAGTTCTCGAAACTGAATTCCTGGACCAGCGGTTTCTTCCCTGGCAGCCTCTGGTATACCTATGAATATACGCGCGATGAGAAGATGCGCGCGCTGGCAGAGGAACACACCTCAAGGCTTTCCGGCATCGTCGGGATGCAGACTCACCATGACATCGGCTTCCAGGTGAATTCCAGTTTTGGCAATGCATATCGCATCACCGGGGACCGAAAGTATCTCCCGGTTATCAAGGATGCGGCCAACAAACTTGCTTCACGCTTCTCTCCCGTGGTGGGATGCATAAAGAGCTGGGACAATCCGAAATGGGACTATCCGGTGATTGTGGACAACATGATGAACCTGGAACTGCTCCTGCTCGGTGATGAACTCTTCGGCATAGATTCTTTGACAAGCATTGCAAAGGCCCATGCGAACACGACCATGAAGAATCACTTCCGCAATGATAATTCTTCCTACCATCTGGTGGGCTACAATCCGGTGGATGGCTCCGTCGTTGTGAAGCAGACAGTCCAGGGATTCAGCAATGAATCGGCGTGGTCACGCGGCCAGGCATGGGGACTTTATGGCTATACCATGATGGCGGCCAGGACCGGCGAGCATGCCTATCTCGAGCATGCGGAGAAGATCGCTGCATTCGTGATTCCGCTTCTGGTGGACGATGCAGTGCCATACTGGGATTTCAATGCCCCGGGTACTCCCAATGCCTTTTCGGCAGAAACGGACGGCCATCCTGAAGATTACAGATGGAAAGAAGGGGATAGGATAGAGAAGGATGCGTCCGCGGGTGCCGTGATAGCTTCTGCACTGGTACAGCTCAGTCAGCTTACATCAGACAAAAAGGCCGCGAAGACCTATCTGCAGACAGCAGAGAGAATACTTCGCAGCCTCGCTTCTGACGAGTACCTGGCAGGAGTCGGCGAAAACGGCGGCTATCTGCTCAGGCACAGTGTTACGAATCTTCATGCAAACAGCGGAGTGGACATTCCGCTCACATACGCTGATTATTATTTCCTCGAGGCGCTTCTGCGCTTCGGGCAGATCTAGAGTTTCTGACCTCCCACGAACTCCCTCAGGATCGAGGTAGGTGGGATGGTTGCGATCTCAGCCGGTTTCAAAGCTACGACCTTGTCGAGCATATCGAGCAGCGCTTTCGCTTTCGGATATGCAGGCGAGGTCTCTTTGATTTCATAGAGGAGAGGCTCTGCATAGTACTTGAGCAGAGGCAGGTCGTAGAGCAAGGAAGAGTTGAACATCATGTCTGCATTCTCTTCGAACGGGAAGATGTTCTTCTTCTCGCCTTTGCGCACGCTAGGCCAGCGGAGAATGGTCTGCTCAGGGTTGTGACCGCGGCAGCGGTTGTCGCGTACGATACGGCGGAGGAGTCTCTTGTTGGTACTGGAGCCGTGGTCGGTCTCGCTGATGTTGAGGGCCGACATGGCGGAGATGTAGATGCGGAAGATCTTGCTCTGGTCCACAGCATAGGTGAGGGCCGGGTTGAGCGCGTGGATGCCTTCCATGAGGAGGATGTCCTTCTGCTCGAGCTTGAGCATCTTGCCCTCGAAGACCTTCCTTCCGGAAACGAAATCAAAGCGTGGGAGTTCCACTTCCTCGCCCTTGAGGAGAGCGTTGAGCTGCTCGTTGAGGAGTTTCACATCCATAGCTTCCAGACACTCGAAGTCGTATTCTCCGTTTTCATCCTTAGGGGTGAACTCGCGGTCTACGAAATAGTTGTCGAGCTCGATTACTTTCGGGGTGAGTCCGAGCACGCGGCACTGCTGGGCGATGCGCAGCGAAGAAGAGGTCTTGCCGCTTGAAGACGGACCTGCCATCATCACAATCTTGCACTCCCTGCTCTTCCAGAGGATCTCGTCGGCGATTTCTGCATATTTGCGCTCCTGACGGGCCTCGCAGAGGTTGATGAATTCGATTCCGCGTCCCTCATTCAGGGCTGCGTTGAGATCGGGCATCGACTTGATACCCATTGCCGTACACCAGTCTGCGTATTCCTGGCGTGTTGCTTCAAGTTTTGTCATCTTATCTCTCTTTTTCTTTTATTCTGCTTCCAAAAGGAAAATTGCACTGTCGTAGACTTTCTTCATGTCCGGGTTGAGGCCATGGTTCATCAGGAAAGATCCATCAAATACCTTGCCCGAACCCCACCAGCATGACTTTTCGACGTTCTGCTCGGTGACCTTGTATCTCCTGTCGGCATCCAGCCCGGCGAGTCTCAGGTCGAAAATCGGTGTGCGTGACTGGTACTTTATCGTGTAGGCGAATACCACTGCGCGGCTGCGGTCCTTGCTGACATACATGAGTGCATAGTGCTGGCCGTCGTACGGGTCGGCAAGCCTGTAGAGGTCTCCTCCGAAGACGAGGTCACGGTAGCCTTTGTAGGACTCGATGGCCTTGCGGGCGAAGGTTTTCTCCTCTTCTGTCATGTTCTTTGGCTGGAGTTCCATGCCCAGACGGCCTGCCGCGGCTATGTCGAAGCGGAACTTCATAGGGGTCACATTGCCGCTCTGGTGGTTAGGTACGGCTGACACATGCGATCCGGTCACGCAGGCAGGATATATCATATTGGTGCCGTACTGTATGAATACGCGGCTGAGTCCTTCTGTGTTGTCGGAAGTCCACACTTCGTCAAAGAGGCTGAGAGCTCCGAAGTCGACGCGTCCGCCGCCTGACGAGCAGGACTGGACGATCACATGAGGATATTTCTCACGTATGCGGCGCATCACGCTGTACAGACCCTGTATATAGTCCACATAGAATTTGCTCTGGTCGTCGAGATAGCTTGAACCGAAGTTCTCCACATGACGGTTGCAGTCCCACTTGATGTAGTCGATGCCCGGGGCGAGCTGCATGGTGTTGTCGAAGATGCTGAATACGAAATCCTGCACCTTTGGATTGGTGAGGTCCAGCAGCCACTGCGATCGGGTGGTGGTGAGCTCGCGGTCCTTCGAACTGACAACCCACTCGGGATGTTTCTCTGCCAGTTCGCTCTTGGGGCTGACCATCTCAGGCTCTATCCAGATGCCGAACTTGAGGCCCTTGCTGTGGGCATAGTCGGCGAGGTAGCTGATGCCTTCAGGGAGTTTCTCGTGGTTGATGTCCCAGTCTCCGAGACCCTGCTTGGAGTTGTTGCGCGGGTATTTGTTGCCGAACCAGCCGTCATCCAGCACGAACATCTCCAGTCCCATGTCCTTGGCGTCGTCCATCATGTCGGTGAGGGTTTTTGCATCGAAATCGAAGTAGGCTCCCTCCCAGCTGTTCAGGAGGGTCGGGCAGATCTCGGCCTGACTGTAGCAGCAATGGTTGCGCGCCCAGTCATGGAGGTTGCGTGTGGCTTGGCCTGCGCCCTTGAGACTGTAGGTCCATACCATCTCCGGCGTGGTGAAGGTTTCGTGCTTCTTCAGAGGGTATGCCGCAGCGTCCGGGTTGATGCCGCAGAGCACGCTGACCTGGTTGGTCTCGTCCATCTGGAAGGCCAGGCGGTAGTTGCCGCTCCAGGCAAGCGCACCGGCAATGACTTCTCCGTCATTCTCGCTGAAGCTCTCCGTGTCGAGGCTGAGCATGAAGGATGGGTTCTCGTTGTGGGTGGTGCGTACACCCTGCTTGTTCTCGATGGCTTTTACGCCGTGGGTGAGCATTTCCCTGTCAATCTGCATCTCCCGCGCCCATGAGCCGTAGAAATGGGATAGCAGGTACTTGCCGGCCCTGAGATTGATGGCCGAAGAGGCGTATCTGTCCAGAGTTATGGCCTTGCATCCGCCGTTGGTGATTTCGGTATTGGCTACTATCACATCCTCTTTCACATAGGCCATATAGATCAGCTTGACTTCCAGCTTGGTCTTCACATCCTTGAGCAGCACCTCGTAGCGCTTCACTCCGGACTTCGGCTCGCTGACAGACTGTGAGCCGTATACCAGTTCGGTGTTCTGGTCTGTGTCGTGGTATTTCACCGCGAGCGCCGGTTCGTTGAAGAAACGTCCGCCCTGTGCAGGGTAGGCGAGGGGATCGGTGCTGTAGTCGGTCCTGCGGTAGCTGTTCCAGTCCTCGAACTGGTCCGCCCTGCCGATTTTCGCGCCGTAGTGCAGGAAGAGCAGCTGTCCCTTTGCGTCGGTTCCGAGCACCATCTGGGTGTTTGCGGTTTCAATATTGACAAAAGTCCTCTGTGCCGCTGCGGACACGGAGAGGACCAGGGCTGCCATCACGGCAACCAGACTTTTGAATCTTGTCATGCTATATTTCTTCGTTTCTTTCGTGAATGTCCTTGATCCTAAGCTGGGTGGAGGTGTTGCCGCGATAATGGTTCTCCACTATCGTGTAGCAGATATCCACCGGATTGCCGGCCTTGATGTAGTCGTAGTACTCAGGCATGTTGAAGGCGATGGCAGATTTCGTGCCGTACGCGAAGGTCTCCTGAAGCAGCTCCAGCTTGAGATGGCCGCCTTCCGGGCCTACCTTGCGTATGCTGCCGTTGTCGTAGACATTCTCTGTTATGAACACCGGGGCCGGGTTGCCCGGACCGAACGGCTGGAAGAGCTTGAGTATGCGCAGGAACTTCGGCGTCATCTGCACGAAGTTCAGTTTGGAATCGATGGATACGACCGGGGTAAGCTGCTGCGGGATGATTGCCTTGCTGACATATTCGTCCATCCTGCGGCAGAATTCCGGTAGGTTTTCTTCTTTAAGGGTGAGACCTGCGGCGTAGATGTGTCCGCCGAAATTCTCAAGCAGGTCGGCGCAGCTCTCGATGGCCCCGTAGAGATCGAAGCCGTGTACGCTGCGGGCGGAACCGGTCACAAAGCCGTTGGACTTGGTGAATACGACGGTCGGCTTGTAGAAGTTCTCTACCAGCCTTGAGGCCACGATTCCGACGACTCCCTTATGCCAGGTAGGGTTGTAGACTATTGTGGTATGCTTGAGCTGCGGAATCTCCATGCCGGTGATGATGCACCCGCTCTCGACCATCTCGATCGCCTCCTGGGTGATCTCGCGGTCGATATTCTTGCGCTCGTTGTTGTGCATGTTGATCTCGTTGCCGATGCGGAAGGCGGTCTCGTCGTCGGTGGCAGTGAGCAGTTCCACTGCTATGCGTCCGGATTCCATTCTTCCTGCGGCATTGATGCGCGGCCCGATCTTGAAGACTATGTCGTCGATGGTGATGTGGTCGGGGTCGCTGCCGGTGAGGGAGATCATGGCTTCCAGGCCCTTGCGCGGTGCTTCGATGAGTCTCTTGAGTCCGTAGTGGGCGAGCACCCTGTTCTCTCCGGCCACGCTCACGAGGTCAGACGCGATGCTGACTACGAGCAGGTCCAGGAGCTCTTCCAGCTTCTCAAAAGGCACGTCATATCTGGCGGCATATCCCTGCACCAGCTTGAAACCGACGCCGCAGCCGCTGAGATCATCGAAAGGATATCCGCAGTCCTCGAGTTTCGGATCGAGCACGGCCACGGCCTCCGGAATGGAGTCTTCCGGCAGGTGGTGGTCGCAGATGATGATGTCGAGGCCGTGTTTCTTGGCATAGGCGACCTTTTCTGTAGCCTTGATGCCGCAGTCGAGGATGATCATCAGGGTGAAACCGTTTTCGACGGCCCAGTCAATGCCTTTGTAGGACACTCCGTAGCCTTCGTCGTAGCGGTCCGGGATGTAGAAGTCGAGGGAATGGGTGAGGGGACGGAGGAATGAATATACAAGGGATACGGCGGTGGTTCCGTCTACATCATAGTCGCCGTACACGAGGATTTTTTCCCCGCCGGTGACAGCTTTGTGGAGTCTTTCGACAGCGAGGTCCATCCCTTTCATAAGGAACGGATCGTGCAGCTGGTCGAGATTAGGCCTGAAAAAAGCCCTCGACTCCTCGAATGTATTTATACCCCTGTGAACCAGGAGTTCGGCAAGCACCGGGTCGATTCCCAGTTCCGATGTGAGTCTGGCTACCGTATCCCGGTCCGCCGGCTCTTTCATTTTCCATTCCTTTTCCATACCCATAATTTGCAAAAATAGTCAAAAATTTCCTTAAATTTGCAGTATGGAACAGAATTTCAACGAACAGGAACTCCTCAGAAGGGAGGCGCTCACAAAGCTCAGAGAGCTTGGCATCGAGCCTTATCCAGCACCGCTTTATCCGGTGAACGCAACAGCGCAGAGCATTAAGGACGAATTCGATCCTGAGAAGGGAAACCTCCAGGACGTATGCATAGCAGGCCGTCTGATGAGCCGCCGTATCATGGGCGCAGCATCTTTCGCCGAGATCCAGGACGAGACCGGCAGGATGCAGATCTATGTCAACCGTGACGAGGTCTGCCCGGGCGAAGACAAGACGATGTACAACACCGTTTTCAAGAAACTCCTCGATATCGGTGATATCATCGGCGTGAAGGGTTTTGCCTTCATCACCAAGACCGGACAGCTTTCGGTACATGTAAAGGAACTCACTCTCCTGAGCAAGTCCCTTCGTGTGCTTCCTATCGTGAAGGAGCAGGACGGCAAGGTCTTCGACGCATTTTCCGACCCTGAGCTCCGCTACCGTCAGAGGTATGTGGACCTCATCGTGAACCCTCAGGTGAAGGAGACCTTCATCAAGAGGAGCCAGATCATCGCCACCATGCGCGAGTACTTCAACGAGGCCGGTTGCCTTGAAGTGGAGACTCCTATCCTCCAGAGCATCCCTGGTGGCGCGACTGCACGTCCGTTCATCACCCACCACAACGCTCTCGACATCGATCTCTATATGCGTATCGCCAATGAGCTCTACCTCAAGAGGCTCATCGTCGGCGGTTTCGCAGGCGTCTACGAGTTTGCCAAGGATTTCCGCAACGAGGGTATGGACAAGACCCACAACCCTGAGTTTACCTGCATGGAGATCTATGTGGCGTACAAGGATTACATCTGGATGATGGATTTCGTGGAGAAGATGCTCCAGAAGATTTCCCTCAAGGTCAACGGCACCACCAAGGTGCAGATCGGCGAGCACGAGGTCGACTTCGGCCAGACTTTCCGCCGTCTTCCAATCCTTGAGGCCATCAAGGAGTACGCCGGTGTGGATGTCAGCGGCATGGACGAGGACGAGCTCCGCGAGACCTGCAAGAAACTCCATGTCGAGATCGATCCTTCTTTCGGCAAGGGCAAGCTCATCGATGCAATCTTCGGCGAGTATGCTGAGAAGAACCTTATCCAGCCTACCTTCATCACAGACTATCCTGTGGAGATGTCTCCGCTTACCAAGCGTCACCGTACCAACCCTGCCCTCACCGAACGTTTCGAGCTTTTCGTTTGCGGCAAGGAGCTGGCCAACGCATATTCCGAGCTCAACGATCCTATCGACCAGTTCGAGAGATTCGAGGAGCAGGCAAAGCTCAAGAGCAAGGGTGATGACGAGGCTATGTTCATCGATATGGACTTCGTGCGCGCCCTCGAGTACGGCATGCCTCCTACCTCTGGTCTCGGAATGGGCATCGACCGTCTGACCATGTTCATGACCGGCCAGACCACCATCCAGGATGTACTCTTCTTCCCTCAGATGAGACCGAAGCCGGTGGAGTAGTTCTCCGGCAAGAGATATCGGCGGATTTCCGCCTAAAAGCACGCTGCGCAATGCGGCGTGCTTTTGCTGTTATGTTCGGGAGCGCAGGCGGGCAATTCTCTCCCGCCGCGACGGTTTGTGTTTTGTTCGGGAGCGCAGGCGGACCATTTTCTCCCGCCGCAACGGTTTGTGTTATGTTCGGGAGCGCCGGCGGGCAATTCTCTCCCGCCGCGACGGTTTGTGTTTTGTTCGGGAGCGCAGACGGACCATTTTCTCCCGCCGCGACGTCGCAGTCCGCGCCCTGGCAGATAGCCGAGCGGAGCATATCCCTATGCTTCGCGCAGCGAGGCTGCTGCCAGGGACGGACGTAAATCACGCTGCTGCGGAGGTGCTACTTCGCGTAGCCGACGGGGTTGTTGAGGACAGGGATCTGCTTGCTGCTCAGACCGAGGAGCTTCACGAGACCCTCGTGATTCATGATGCCGCGGGGAACGGTGCAGAGACCGGCTGCAGCGCAGTAGAGGTTGATGTTCTCGGAAACGATGCCGGCATCGCAGAAAACCATGGTCTTGGCGTGCTCAGCCTCGGAACCGTACTTCTCGAAATCCGCCACCATGAGAAGAATCACAGGAGCGTGCTTTGCAAAAGCCTGGGGACCGGCGCAAAGGCCGCGATGGTCTCCGGAAACAACGGAAACAAGGGTATTGTCATCATGGTTGTAGAGGCTCACTCCCTCCTTTGTGAACACATACACGCGTATCTCCTGACGGTTTCTGGCGGTAGGGGAAGTCATCCTGCCATCCTCGCGGTTCTTGCCCTGGGCAGCCCAGAGCAGGTCGGAAATCTCCTGGAGAGAAAGTTCCTGCTTGGAATACTCGCGCACAGACTTCCTGTTCTGAAGGGCCTCCATCACATTGGTGGTAGGGTGGTTCATGTCAGGAGCAGGGAGCTTGGTCACTTCCTGGGCGAACGATGCCGCAACTGCAGCCGCAAGGACTGTGATGGTAAGGATGAATCTTTTCATAGTGTTATTGGTTTAAAATTTCTTTCAGATATGGACCGGTTGCGGAATCCGGCATCTTGGCAACCTCCTCAGGTGTGCCCTGGGCCACAATGCAGCCGCCGCGGCGTCCTCCTTCGGGACCTAGATCGATGAGGTGATCCACGCTCTTGAGCACGTCGAGGTTGTGCTCGATCACGATGACGGTATTGCCCTGGTCCACCAGCTTCTGCATCACTCCGAGGAGGATCTTGATGTCCTCGAAATGGAGGCCGGTAGTCGGCTCGTCCATCACATAGAGTGTGCTGCCGGTGCCCTTGCGACTGAGTTCCGCCGCCAGTTTCATACGCTGACTCTCGCCGCCTGAAAGGGTGACTGCCGACTGACCCAGACGCACATATCCCAGGCCGACATCGACCATGGCCTTAAGCTTCACGGCAATCTTCGGGATGCCCTTGAAGAACTCGCAGGCCTCGCTCACAGGCATCTCCAGCACGTCATTGATATTCTTGCCCTTGTACTTCACGGCGAGGGTATCCTCCTTGTAGCGGCGGCCTCGGCACTCGCCGCAGACCACATTCACCGAAGGCAGGAAGTTCATCTCTATCACCTTGATGCCGGCGCCCTTGCACTCCTCGCAGCGTCCGCCGCTCACATTGAATGAGAAACGTCCAGCCTTGAAGCCACGCACCTTTGCATCCGGGGTGGCCTCGAAGAGCTCGCGGATGTCGTTGAACACGCCGGTAAAGGTGGCCGGGTTGCTTCGCGGTGTCTTGCCGATCGGGCTCTGGTCCACCTCGATGAGCTTGTCCAGATGCTCCACTCCGAGGATTTTGCCGTACTCCAGCGGCTTTTCCTTGCTGCGGTAGAACTTGGCCCGGAGGTAGGGCACGAGGGTCTCGTTTATAAGGGTAGACTTGCCACTTCCGCTCACTCCGCTGATGCCGATAAGGCAGCCCAGAGGGAAGTCCACGTCCATATTCTTGAGATTGTTGCCCTTGGCCCCGCGTATGCTCAGGACTTGTCCGTTGCCGCGGCGCCTTTCGGATGGGACCTCAATCTCTCTGTCGCCCAGGAGGTATTCCATGGTGATGGAACCGATCTGCAGCGCCTTGTCTGTCAGTTCATTGTGCTCGACGATCTTCGGAGCCGGACCGTTGTAGCAGATCTTGCCACCGTCTGCACCTGCTCCGGGACCGACATCCACGAGCCAGTCTGCAGAAGTCATAGTCTCGGCATCGTGTTCCACCACCATCACGGTATTGCCCTCGTCGCGCAGATGCCGCAAGGACGCAATCAGCTTGCGGTTGTCCCTCTGGTGGAGTCCGATGGACGGCTCATCGAGGATGTACAGCACATTCACCAGTCGGGAACCGATCTGGGTGGCGAGTCTGATTCGCTGGCTTTCGCCGCCGGAAAGAGACTGGGTAGGACGGTCCAGGGAAAGGTAGTCCAAGCCCACATCCAGCAGGAAGCTGACTCTCTCGCGAAGCTCCTTGAGAATGTCGCGGGCGATGGCCTTCTGCCTGTCGTTGAGCTTCCCGTCAAGCCCGTCAAACCACTCCTTCAGGGTGCTGACCTCCATGGCTGCGACCTCGGAGATGGTCTTTCCGTCTATCTTGAAATATGTTGTCTCCTCGTTCAGCCGCGTACCCTTGCAGACAGGGCAGATGATCTTGTCTTCTATGTCGTCCACGATGCCGTCGTAACTGCGCATCTCGCTGAGGTTGCCCTCGCCGACCCTGAATAGCTCGTCAGATCCGAAGACCAGCAGGGAAACCATCTCTTCCGGCAGTTCGGATACAGGCGTATAGAGAGAAAACCCGTATTTGCGGGCGATAGAACGTATGATGTCGAACTTCTTATTCTCACGGATGGCTCCCAGCGGGGCTATGGCTCCGTCGGCTATGGAAATATTCCTGTCCGGAATTATCGTGTCGATGTTCACGTCCACTATCATGCCGAGTCCCTTGCAGTGAGGACAATAGCCCTGAGGCGAGTTGAACGAAAAGGTGTGAGGAGCCGGCTGGGCAAGGGATATGCCCGTGTCCGGACATACGAGATTCTTCGAGTAGTGGCTCAGTTCGCCAGTCTCCATGTCCATCACCGAAACGGATCCCTTGCCGAAGTTCAGGGCTGTAGCAAGAGATGTGCGGACGCGCTTTTCGTCCCCGTCCTGAGGCTTGAGCCTGTCCACGACGAGATCTATGAAATGGGCCTTGTAGCGGTCCAGAGACTCGATTTCTGCCAGTTCCACGATCTCTCCGTCAATGCGGGCCTGGTTGTATCCGCGCTTGCGCAGCTGCGCCAGCAGTTCCTTGTAGTGACCCTTGCGTCCGCGTACCAGCGGGGCTAACAGATAGCATTTGCGCCCTGCATAGGTCTGCATGATAAGTTCCATGATCTGCTCGTCATTGTAGCGGACCATCTCCTTGCCTGTGGCGGGGGAGTAGGCGGTCGCTGCCCTGGCGTAGAGCAGACGCAGGAAGTCGTAGATCTCGGTTATGGTGCCCACGGTCGAACGGGGATTGTTGCCCGTGGTCTTCTGTTCGATGGCAATGATCGGGCTCAGGCCCTCGATGCTCTCCACGTCAGGCTTCTCCAGCACACCCATGAAGTGCTTGGCGTAGGTCGACAGGGTGTCCATGTAGCGCCTCTGCCCCTCGGCGTAGATCGTGTCGAAGGCCAGCGAGGACTTGCCGCTGCCGCTGAGTCCGGTGACCACGATGAAACTGCCGCGTGGCAGGTCCAGGGACACGGACTGAAGGTTGTGGGCCTTTGCTCCTGTTATCTTTATCTTTCCGTCGTTCATCTTCTGAAGGTCGGTGCTATTGCGTTGGCTGCAGCCTCGTCCATATCTACTTCTTCGTTGAATGGCTGCAGGAAAGGGTTGTTCTGGACTTCGTCGGCAATAGAGGTTGCAGAACCATGTCCGGGATATACGTCGATGTCGCCGGCGAGTCCGAGCAGTTTGCCGTTGAGGCTGGTCATGATCTCGTCGAAGTCGCCGCCAGGCAGGTCGGTGCGCCCGATTGTGCCGCGGAACAGGGTGTCGCCGGAAAAGAGCATCTTTTCGGCTATGCAGAGATATGAGACTCCGCCAGGAGTGTGCCCGGGAGTCTCGATTGCAATGAATTCATGTGTGCCGAAAGTTATCCTGTCTTCCTCCTTCACATCTTCCGCAGGGAATTCTGGATCGAGTTTCATACCCATCTGGGCGCACATCTTTGCGTGCTGGCGACAGATATCCCTGTCGGCGGCGTTCATATAGACAGGTACAGCCCAGATCTGCAGGCAGGCTGCGACACCGAGGGCGTGGTCGCCGTGTCCGTGAGTGAGAAGTATCGCCTTGGGCGACAGTTCCTTGGCAGCCACGAAGCCGGTGAGAATATCCATTTCCCGGCCTGGCATCGGCGCGGGGTCTATGATGACGCATTCCTTTGTGTCGTCCCAGACCACATAGCAATTTGTCTGGAAGGGGTTGAACTGGAAGTCTTGAACCTTGAGCATCTAAATTCTTTTAAAAATCATACAAAAATACTATTTTTGTCAAAATATAACACCAAGAAAAGTCATGCATATAGCAATAGCCGGCAACATCGGCAGTGGCAAGACCACTCTGACCAAGATGCTCGCAGCCCATTACGGATGGACTCCGAAGTTCGAATCGGTTGACTACAATCCATATCTTTCTGACTTCTATGACGATATGGAACGCTGGTCCTTCAACCTCCAGATCTACTTCCTCAACAAGCGCTTCAAGGATGTTGTGGACATCTCCAAGTGCAATGAGGTCATCATCCAGGACCGCACCATCTACGAGGACGCACGCATCTTCGCTCCTAACCTCCATTCCATGGGTCTCATGTCTTCAAGAGACTACGAAAACTATGCGGATCTCTTCGATCTGATGATGTCCCTGGTGAACCCGCCTGATCTGATGATCTACCTCCGTTCCAGCATTCCGAATCTCGTCGCCCAGATCCAGAAGAGGGGCCGCGAGTACGAGAAGAGCATCCGTATCGACTACATCACGGGTCTGAACGAGAAGTATGAGAACTGGATCAAGGACTACAAGCACCGCCTGCTCATCCTCGATGTGGACCGCATCAAGTTCGAGAACCGCCCTGAGGACTTCCAGGAGGTCTGCAACAGGATCGATGCCGAACTCTTCGGCCTTTTCCCTAACGAATAATTTCTTAACTGAATATATGAATCCAAGAATCACTATCATCCAGTTCGTGGAGCATTACTGTGAGAAGTATGCCCAGAACACCTTCCTTCGCGAGAAGGTAGACGGCGTGTGGGTTGAAACCACTTTCGCTCAGACCAAGGCAGAGGCATACCGCTTCGGCGCCGGCCTCATGTCGCTCGGCCTCCAGAAGGGCGACAAGACTGCGCTTCTTTCCGAGGGCCGCAACAAGTGGGTCATCGGCGAGATCGGCGTGCTCTACACCGGAGCAGTCAACGTGCCGCTTTCAGTAGGCCTCAACGAGGCTGACCTCGTGTTCCGCATCCAACATTCAGAGGCAAAGTTCATCCTCGTATCCCGCAACCATCTCCAGAAGGTCCGCAAGATCCTTCCTGAGTGCCCTGGCGTCGAGAAGGTGGTCGTGTTCGACGATGTGGATTTCCAGGAGAACGAAATGAGCTTCGAGGCAGTCTGCCAGCTGGGCGATGCCTTCCTCGCAGAGAAGAAGGACGAGTTCCTCGCAAGGGCCAATTCCATCCAGCCGGATGACTATGCCAACATCAGCTACACTTCCGGAACCACTGCAGACCCTAAGGGTATTCTTCTTACCCACCGCAACTATACTGCGAACGTAGAGCAGGCATCTACCGTGATCGGCATCCCTTCAGACAACGTGATGCTCATCATCCTGCCTCTCGACCATTGCTTCGCACACGTGGCCGGCTTCTACATCATGATGTACTCCGGTGCATCGGTGGCAACCGTCCCTGCAGGCCGTGGCGGCATGGAGGCTCTCCGTAACATCCCGACCACCATCAAGGAAATCCGTCCGCATGTGATGCTCTCTGTTCCTGCTCTCAGCAAGAACTTCAAGAAGGGTATCGAGGCCGGCATCGCAAAGAAGAGCCCGCTTATCCAGAAGCTCTACGCCTTCGCGGTCGACAATGCAATCAAGTATAATAAGGAAGTATACAACAAGGGCGGCATTCTCAATTGCTGGAGAAAGCCTCTCATGGCTCTCTTCGACAAGCTTGTGTTCAAGAGTGTGCGCGAGGCTGCTTTCGGCGGCCGCATGCGCTTCTTCGTGGGTGGCGGCGCCCTCCTCGACATCGATCTCCAGCGTTACTACTATGCCATCGGTGTTCCTATCTTCCAGGGCTACGGACTTTCCGAAGCAACCCCTATCATCTGCGCCAACTCTCCTGAGCGTTACGTCATGGGCTCATCCGGCCGTCTCGTGCAGCCTATGGAGTGCAAGATCTGCGACTCTGAGGGCAAGGAAGTTCCTAACGGCGAGCTCGGCGAGATCGTGGTAAAGGGCGAGAACGTCATGGCAGGCTACTGGAAGAACCCTGTTTCCACCGCGAAGACCATCGTAGACGGCTGGCTCCATACAGGCGACATGGGCTACAAGTGGGCACAGGATCCTTCTATGCTCTATGTCGTGGGACGTTTCAAAGCTCTGCTCATATCATCCGACGGCGAAAAGTACTCTCCTGAACTCATGGAGGAGTCTTTCACCGAGTCATCGAAGTACATTGACGCTGCTGTGCTCCACAACAACCAGGATCCATACACCATCCTCCTCCTCGTGCCTAACAAGGACGCCCTGAAGGCTTATGTCCAGGCTGAGTTCCCATCTCTTGCACTCGACTCTGTCGAGGCGAAGACCAAGATGCTCGAGCGCATCCAGCAGGATCTGAACATGTTCCGCAAGGGTGGCAGCCATGCCGGCCAGTTCCCTGACAAGTGGCTCCCTGCTGCAACCTGCGTCCTCCCTGAGGGCTTCACTGCTGCCAACGGCATGCTCAATTCAACTTCGAAGATGGTACGCCGCAATGTGGAGAAGGCATACGAAGACCGCATGGCCTTCGCCTACACCACCGAGGGCAAGAACATCGTAAACGAAATGAACCTCAGTTCGCTTTAACTTTTGAACTGTGAATATCGTAAAAGACTGACCCATGTGGTCGGTCTTTTTTTTTGTTCCGATTTTTTGTTGTTCCGTTAATGTCAAAATAATTTGACTTAT